>JAVBSD010000052.1:0-16282 GCA_031547325.1 Victivallaceae bacterium
GGGACGCCCGCTGGTACCGCAGGGTCGGCTTCGGCGCGCCCGCGCCGGTGACGATCACCCACAACTACGCCAACATGCTGCGCTTCCAGGATTCGCATCCGGAATACTTCGCGTTGATCAACGGCCAGCGCGACTTCACCAACCTCTCCACGGTCGGCGGCGGCAACCTGTGTCTGTCCAATCCCGGACTGATCCAGCAGTGGATCGACGACATCTGCGCCAACTTCGCGGCCAATCCCTATCTGAAGGTCTATCCGATGTGCCCGATGGACGGCATGTTCAAGATCTGCGAATGCGCCGACTGCCAGGCGCAGCTGTCGCCGCAGCTCGGCCCGGGCGGCCTCTTTTCCAACTACGTCTGGACCTTCACCGACAAGGTCGCCCGCGGCGTCGGCGAACGCTACCCCGACCGCAAGGTCGGCACCTTCGCCTACAGCAGTTACAGCCTGCCCCCGGACAACCTTGAGGAGCTTTCGCCCAACGTCGCGGTGATGATCTGTTACGTCCGCCAACTGTTGCGCGATCCCGAAGAGATGAAACTGACCCGCGAACGGATCTCCGACTGGGGCAAGCTGGTCTCCGACGGCCTGTATTTCTGGACCTACCCGATCTTCGACTACTGGCTGCCGAGCCGCGGCTTCCCGTCGCTGTACCCGGAGCTGCTGGCCGAAGACATCCGCGCCAACCGCGCGCTCAACGCCAAGGGCGAATTCCTCGAATCGGAATTCCGCATGCCCAACGACGCCAACGTCCCGCGCCAGTTCATCGCCTACCCCGGCTTGTCGCACCTGACCGCCTATATCACGATCAAGCTCCTGTGGGACGCCGACACCGACGTCAGGGCGCTGCTCGACGAATACTACCGGGATTTCTACGGCCCAGCCGAAGTCAAGATGCGTGAGTTCTGGGAAACCGCCGAAACGCTGTTCATGGCCAAGTACACCGACCACCCGGTCAAGCAGTATTCGCGCGACGACATCCGCAACTTCTTCCGGCTGCTCGACGAGGCGCTGGCGGCGACCGAAACGGATTCGGTCTACTATCAGCGCATCGCGTTGATCCGGGACGAGATGGAACCCTTTGCCCGCAAGCTGATCAGCCTCGGCGACTCGGCGCGCGAGGAGATGGCCATCCCGTTCAGCGCCGAACGCTTCGGCCTCGACCGCGACCTCTTGCAGTCGGCCTGGCACAACGGCGCCCGCTACAAGCTGATCGCCAAGGACGGTTCGCCGGCGAACTTCGACACCTTCGTCGTGCTGCTCGCCGACGCCGACGGCCTCGGAGTGACCTGCCTCAACTTCGAGGACGAAATGGCCCAGCTGACCGTCAAGACCAGCGTCCGCGACACCGGCGAAGTGTGGTACGACGATTCCGTCGAGTTCTTCCTGTGCCGCCGCGACGGTTCGCAGGGCCGCCAGTTCATCGTCACCGCCGCCGGCAACCTGCTGGACGCGGCCTGGGGCGAGGCAAGCTCCAGCATCGACGCCGGCTGGAACGGCAACGCCAAAATCCAGACCTGGCAGCTCCCCGACCGCTGGGTGGCCCAGATCAAGGTCCCGTGGAGCGACCTCGGCATCACCGCCGACCAGGCCGGCGAGCTGAAGGGCAACCTCTACCGCAACCGGGTCGTCGGCCGCCAGCCGGAATTCGCCTGCTTCCGGCCGTCGATGGCCTTCCAGCACTTCACCCCGGATTTCTTCGCCGGAGTGACCGTGACCGGGAAGTGAGTCCAACCGTCATCCGAACCCTTGCCGCCCTCCCCGGGCGGCATTTTTTTGCCGTATTACTTTACTGAAACCAAAAGGAAAGTATCTGTAAAGTCATCCAATCCCGTGCTGAATACGGCTTCAGAAATAAAAAAACCATATTTTTGCGATTCAGGCATTGACTTTTGCGGATAATTTTGCTATAATATACTTTACAAGGAAAGAAACAATAAAGTGAGAATAAAGTGGCCGTCACCATTTACGACATTGCCAAAACGGCGGGCCTGAGCCATTCGGCGGTCAGCATGGCGCTGCGCGGTTCGCGCCAGGTCAGCGAACGCACCCGGGAACGCGTCCGGCAGCTCGCCGACGAACTCGGCTACTGCCCGCCCGCCTCGGGATTCAAATCCAAAAACGCGGCAACCAAAATCATCTCGGCCATCATGCCGCTGGAGCTGCGCGCCTGCAACGAAATCATGGTGACGCTGCAGACCGAATGCGAAGCCCGCGGCTATCAGGTGCTGTGGCAGAATCTGCCGGTCGACACGGCGGGGCAAATGCGGGTTTTCGAATATTTATGCACCGCCTATTCGGACGCCGCGCTGATGCTGCTGTACGATTGCGAAAAAATCCGCAAACCCCTGGAACGCTATCTGCGCAGCGGCCGCAGCGCGGTCCTGTTCAGTCCCCCGGTGGATTTTCAGCCGCACGAAAACCTGCTGCCGATCGACAACAACAATACCGACGCGGTCTATTCGATCAACGACCTGTTGGTCAAGCAGGGCCACCGGGCCATCGTCCACATCCAGCCGGGCGTCCCCACCCCGGGCAATGAAGCCTCGTACCAAATGATCGTCAAGGCCATGCGCGACAACGGGATCACCGATTACGACCCCGGCTTCCGGTTCGCCTTCTCCAATTGCACCAATATGCTTTTCGAGGGCTACCGCTGCACCGACCTGCTGCTGGCGCGGCGTCCCGAAGTATCGGCCGTCAACTGTCCCAACGACATTTTCGCCATCGGGATGATGCGCCGGCTGCTGGAGCTGGGCAAGCGCGTCCCGCAGGACATTTCGCTGGTGGGCTCCGACAACAACATCGACGGCAGCTATTCGACGGTGCGCCTGACCTCCATCGATTTGAAATACCGCGAAATGGCCTTGCTCGGCTGCCGGATGCTGGGCGAACAGCTCGCCGGAGGCGCCTGGGGCAATCCGCCCGACCGGATTCATATCAAAACGGAAGTCGTGCTGCGTGACTCCACCGGTCCCGGACCGTACGCCACAGGCACGGAAAGACCATAAAATCCCAAAAGGAGGAAGCCAAAATGAAAACGCGCGCCAACTTATTCACATTGATCGAACTTCTTGTGGTGATTGCAATCATAGCGATTCTGGCCAGTATGCTTCTGCCGGCGCTCTCCAAGGCGCGGGCGGCGGCCCAATCGATCAAATGCGCGAGCGACCTGAAGCAGACGGCCCTGGCGGCGGTCATGTACGCGGCGGATTTCGGGGACTGGTTTCCGCAGGCGCGCAATCCGAACGGGGATTACAACGCCGTCTATGACGGGGACACCTCGGCGCAATGGTCGCTGGACCTGGCCGGACTCGGCTACGCGCCGAAGAAGGTGCTGCATTGCCACACCAATTCGAACTACAACGAGCAGTGGTCGCTGCACTGGTACGGCACGCCGTGGGACCTGACCACCGGCCCGACCACGACGGCCAATTTCTACGGCCGTTCCGGGCAGACCCAGACCGCGTGGAAGGAACCGACCCGGGCAATCGTCTACGCCGACAGCTGGGACTCCGGAACGCCCCGGACCAAGGACACCGAATTCGCCCTCCTGGAGCCGCCGCGCAATTACGGCGCGATCTTCGCCCGGCACTCCAACCGCGCCAACATCGCCTGGGGCGACGGGCACGTCGACAGCGCCAAGGGCGGCGGCAACATCACCAGCTGGATGCCGCAGAGCGCCGACACCACTTGGTACATCGAAACCTGGTAAGCATCATGAAATCCCTCCTCACCCCATTTGCGCTCCTGGCCGCCTGCCTCCTCTCCGGCGAAACCATCCGCGTCAACGGCTTTGAAAACACCGACCTGAAACCCGGTTTCCCGAGCCATTTCACCCGCGCCGGAGCCGCCAACGGCGAAATCTTCTCCACGCCGGACGCCTGCGAAGGCGACCGGGCGCTGGCGATTTACACGCCGGACCCGTGGAGCTGGAGCTTCTTCGTCAACGCCTTCGGCCCGGGAGAGCTCACCGGCAAAACCTTGCGGGCGTCGTGCTGGATGAAGACCAACAACCCGGCCCACGCCGCGCTGGTCGTCACCGAGGGCTTCGTCTACGGCGAAGCCGGCCTCATGATGAAATTCGCCTATCCGGAACACGCGGGACAGTGGGAGTTCGTTTCCGTGGAATGGGAAATCCAGTCCGCCGCCCACAACCGTTTTTCGGTCGCGGTCGGCCACGATTACGGTTCGGAAAAGAGCTGGACCGTGGTCGACGGCCTGGTCATCGAATGCGGCGACGATCTGCCGCCCCTGCCGGAGAAGCCGCCGCGCCCCTCCGACCTCATGGACATGCGCCTGATGGCCAGCGGCCGCAACGTCGCCGCCGAAGTCCGGCCCATCCTGGCCGATCTGCTGGCGCATCCGGAGCTGCCGGAGGCGGAACGCGCCGAACTGTCCCGGCGGCTCGGCGAAATCGACTTCGTGCTCGCCGGCGACCTCGGCGGCTTGATCGGGGCCGCCGAGGCGCGGGAATTCGAAGCGTTCCTGGACCGGGCCCGCCAATGGCGGCTGCTGCCCGAAGCCGAAACCGATACGCTGGCGTTTTTCGACGGCAACCGGCGGATTCTGCCCGGCCGGCCGGAGGTCCGGCTCGCCGGAGCCGCCAACGAGGAGGTCGCGTTTCTGCTCTTTCTGCGCAACACCGCGCCGGGCAGCCGGTCGCTGCGTTTCCAGGTCGGCGGGCTGCCGGCGGAGGCGGTGAGCGTCCGCCGTTTCCATGAGGTTTCCGGCGCGCCGGATTATCTCCAGAGGCTGCCGGACGGTGAAAGCTGTTCCGTCGGCGGCGTCGAAACCGCCGCGTTCCGGGTCGCCGTCGACACCTCGCAACTGACGCCGGGCGAACATCACGGCGTCCTGAAAATCGTTCCGTTCGACCCGGCGCTGGCGGTTCGCGAGCTCCCGGTGACGGTCGCCGTCCACCCGATGAAGCTGGCGCCGCACATGCCGGTGGCGGTCTTCAACTGGGACTACAATTCGCCGCGCAACCCGGCGGCGCTGGCCGAGCTGATCGACGCCAGGGTCAATTTTTTCAACATCAACCATCTGGACGAAAACGTCGACGCCCCGGATTTCGGGGTGGTGACGGAATGGGCGGAAAACTTCCGCCGCCTGGCGCCGGAGGGCTATCCATTTCAACTGCAACTGGAAACCTACCTGCCGCGCAACCACGGCGGCTGGCGTCCGGAGTTCAACGGCTGGCTCGACCGGCTGGTCGAAGCCACTCGGGAAGCGGGGCTGGATTACGGCGATTGGAACTTACACATCTACGACGAAACGCTCTCGGACGAATTCCTCGACGCGGCGCGGCAGATCAAGGCGCACAACCCCGCCATCCGGATTTTTTCCGACAGGGCCGACGCCGACGCCGAGCGCATGCGCGCCTTCGTCCCTTATGTCGACTACTGGTGTCCCCTGGAACCGTTTTTCAACGACGCTTCCGGCGCCGGCAGCCTCGCCGTCATGCGCGAAAGCGGCCACCCGGTCATGACCTATTTATGTGAGCCGACGCCGGCCTCCGGTCCCGGCTCGACCCGGCTGATGCCGTGGCGGGCCTGGCACAACCGGCTCGACGGTTTCGGGCAGTGGGCGTTCATCGGCAACCGCTACCGGGTCGAAGCGAACGACGGCAACAACTACGGGTTCTTCTACACCGACCGCGAAGGCCTCTCGCCATCCCGGCGCTGGCTGGAGTGGAAGGAAGGCATCGAAGATTACCTGCTGCTCCACGCCGTCGCCGCCGCCGGCCCCGAAGGCCGCCGGCTGGCCGACCGGGCCGCCGCCGAAGTCTGCGCCGCGGTGGACGCCCGCCAACCCGCCGGACCCCTGATCGAAGCCTGGCGCCTGCGGCTCCTGGAAGCCATGCGCTGAAATCCGAAACACACAACTCCCAACCGGCGCCGCCCCTCAAGCGGCGCCTTATTTTTTCGATCCCCGAGGCATATGAATTTTTCTTATGAAATTTTCATATGGCAGTATTGACTTCCGTTTCGATTTGTGCTATAATTAGATATATGAACACCAATACGCTGAAAACACCGATAGAAAAGAACGCTTCGCGCGGCGGCACCCTCAAGGATGTGGCGGCGCGGGTCGGCCTGTCGGTATCGGCGGTTTCGCAGATTCTCAACAACCGCCCGGGCGACTACAGCTCCGAAGCCACCCGGGAACGGGTGCGCCTGGTGGCCCGCGAAATGGGCTACCGCCAGCGTTTCGGCCACAAGCTGATGCGCGGCGACAGCACCAAGACCGTCGCCCTGCTGCTGAGCCTGCCGCGGCTGGAGTACGAGGAACACATCCAGGCGCTGCTGACCCGGCTGACCGAGGAATGCAACCGTGCCGGCTACGCCACCTACCTCTACCGCCTGACCATGGACGCCGAACAGAACAGCCGGATCGTCCGCGAATTGACCGAACGCGGCGTCGACCAGTTCATCCTGATCGGCCCGCCGGCGGCGCACACCCGGCTGACCGCCGAAATCGAAGCGCTGGGCCGGACCTGGATCTGCTACGGCCGCGCCCCCGGACTCGAACGCACCGTGATGCCGGACGTCACCTCGGGTTGCGAAGCGGTGCTCCGCCACCTGATCGCTTCGGGCGTCGGGCAGTTCCGGGTCATCGCCTCGATGGGCGAAACGGAGGACGGGACCAACAGCCGCATGACCGCCCTGAGCCGCTGTTTTCCGCTGCTCTCCGGGGAGGAATTGCTGCGGCAGTACTGGCACACCATCGAAATACCCGTCGCGGCCGGCGACATCCTGGCGGATTTCGCCCGGATCGGCGGCGAAGCCACCGACGCCGTGCTCGACCGCCATCCCGGAATCCAGGCCATTTTCTACCAGTCGGATTACCTGGCGGTCGGCGGCATCCGGACTTTGTACCGGCGCGGAATCGCCCCCGGACGGGACATCGTGGTGGCCGGCTTCAACAACATTCACGCCATCCGGGTGTCGCCCTTCCCCGCGATTTCCATCGAACACGACACCGACGCAACCGCCCGGCTGCTCTTCGAAAACGCCGCCGGCTCCGCCCCGGTCGCCCACGTCGTCCCAACCCGAATGGTGATCCATAACCGTCAAATCCAATGAAAGGATTCCCCAAAATGAGACGCCTCAAATTTACCTTGATAGAGCTTTTGGTCGTCATCGCCATTATCGCGATCCTGGCCAGCATGCTGCTGCCGGCCTTGTCCAAGGCCCGCGCGGCGGCGCAATCCGCCAAGTGCGTATCCAACCTCAAGCAGATCATGCTTCAGAACATCATGTACGCCAACGACAACGACGATCGCTGGAACGCCTACGGCTGCTGGTCGACCAACTGGCTGACCTGCTGGACCCAGTACTGGGGCGACCCCAATCCCTACATGGGCATGTGGGCGCACCCGATGGCCGAGTACATGAATCTCGGCGTCAAATCCGACACCGCCATCGCCGCGCTGCGCGGCATGACCCGGCTGACGGTCTGCCCGGCGGCCGACACCGCGGTCGGCAACATGTTCTACGACAACGGCACCGGCGTAATCAAACGCGAAACCGAAGGCACCAGTTATTCCCAGGACCAGTTTATGGGGCTGACCTACGGCAGCTACTCGCAGTACGCGTCGCGGCAGCGGGTCCCCGGAGTTCCGAACCCGTCGCAGGCGGCTTTTTTCTGCGACTCGCAGGTCAACGCCGCCGGAATCCACGGCGTCTGGCGCGGCAACGTCGCCTTCGCCGACGGCCATGTGGCCCAGGCCGGAGGCAGCGAAAGCACCTGGCGCGACGTCACCGCCGATGTCCATCAAGGCACCAACTGGAAGGCCTGGTACGAATGATCCGCTCCCTTCTCCTGAGTCTCGGAGTCTTCTCCGCCGCCGCCGGCCACGCCGCCTTCGACCTGGTCCGCGGCGGCCGTCCCGAAGCCTCCGTGGTGATCCCGGCCTCGGCCTCGCCGGCCGAACGCTTCGCCGCCGAAGAGCTGGTCGAATTCATTTCCCGGATCACCGGCGCCGCCCTGCCCATCGTCGCCACCGACGCTCCGGTCGCCGGCCCGGCGGTGATCGTCGGCGGCCATCCGGCCAACGCCGAACTGGCCGCCGAACTCGACCGGCGGCACCCCGGCAACTACGACCGCTTCGCCTGGCGGGCGGCGGGCGACCGGCTGCAATTGGTCGCTTCGACCGGCGACGGCATCGCCTGGGCGGTATGGGACTGGCTGGAACGGACCCAGGAGGTCGCCTTCCTGATGCCGGGCCGCCACGGGACGTATTGGCCCAAGCGGCCGGAGGCGCGCGCGGCGGACGGCGAAGCCTTCGAAGCGCCGGACCTGGAGTTCCGTTCCTATTCGGTCGGCGTCCCGGAATTCATGCGGGACGACCTCGAACACGGCCTCTCCCCGGCCGACATCTTCCGCTACCGGCAGCGCTTCAACATGTGGACCACCCTGGACCCGGCCGACACCTACGGCTGGCTCGGCAGCGGCCACTCCTACGATCATTACCTGCCGATCGCGCGGTACGGCGAAACCCACCCCGAATGGTACGCACTGCAAAACGGCCGCCGGCGCACCTCAGGCGGCGGCATGTGGCAGCTGTGTTTGAGCAACCCGGAGTCGCCGGCGGTCTTCGCCGCCAACGCCATCGGCGAAATCGACGCCATGAAGGCCCAGGGCATCCCCGAAACCCGCATCCTGCTGTGCGTGGTCCCCAACGACCTCGGCGGCTGGTGCGAATGCGCCGAGTGCCTGGCGCTGCGGGACCCGGACGGGACCTGGTCGAGCGCGGTGCTGCATTACGCCAACGCCGTGGCCGCGGAACTCGCGCCGCGTTATCCGGAGCTGAAAATCCTCCACTTCGTCTACCACGATTTCGGCCGGATTCCGACGCGGACCGTGCCGCGGGACAACGTTTATATCTGCATCACCGCCTGGACCGCCCTCTCCTCGCTGGCGATAGATATGACCGCGGGCATGTTCGATCCGGCGAAAAATCCGGTGTGCCATTCCGTGCTGGAATGGTTCGAGTCGCATTCGTCCGGCGTGATGAACTACGGCTATTACGGCCATTACGAACACTTCACCCCGTGGCCGGTGCTCGACCAGATCGCCTCGGACATCAAGACGCTGGCGGCGTCGCCGGCGGGCTTCGGCAGCTATTCCGAAAGCCATCAGCATTGGGGGACCCAGGCGCCCAACTTCTACCTCCACGCCAACCTGATGTGGGACGCGTCGCCCGACCCGTATGAACTGCTCGGCGAATTCTGCCGCAAGGCTTTCGGCCCGGCCGCGCCGGAGCTGTATGAATACTTCACCTTTCTCCAACAGCGGATGAATTCCCTCTCCGGCCTGTGCGGCGTCGGAGCGGAAATCCCGACGGTTCTCACGCCGGAGGTAATCGCCCAATGCGACGCGATCCTGGCCGGAGCCGCCGCCAAGCTTCCGGCGCTGGACGAAGCGGCCCGATGGCGGACCCGGCTGGCCCTGGACGCCTGGCGGGCGTCGGCGCTCTACGCCGAAGCGTTGCGGCTGCTCAACTACGGCTCGACGCCGGAGGACCGGCGGCGGATCCTGGACAACCTCGACCAAGTGGAGGCCTACGCCGTCACCGAAGAGGGCCGAATCGCCTTCGAATACCCGATCGTCCGCGACGCCATCGCCCAGATCCGCGGCGGCGCCGGCCTCGACCTGGCGGCGATTCCGCTCGG
Organism: Victivallaceae bacterium; assembly: GCA_031547325.1. Classification (GTDB taxonomy): domain Bacteria; phylum Verrucomicrobiota; class Lentisphaeria; order Victivallales; family Victivallaceae; genus JAVBQJ01. The sequence goes on from JAVBSD010000052.1 coordinate 9,680, forward strand.
TGAAAGCTCGCGCGCCGGCCACCTGATGTACGGCGGCACGGTGAAATTCTGGGCTTCGGGGCGCAACATCCGGCCCGACATGTGGGGGTTTTACCTGCCCGAAGGCGGCGAGGCGGAGCTGGTGCTGCCGCTGCGGACCGTCCCCGGGGCGGAATTCGCCGCGGTGAAGGTGCGACCGATCAGCGAACACGCGGCGATGGAAGTCTTCGCCGTCGGCGCCGACGGCGTCGAGCGGCGCGTCGAATCGGCGGTCCCCGCCGAAGCGCTGAATTCCTCCGAGCTGCGGCTCGTCTTCCGCTTCACCCTGCCCGCGGGTCAAAACGGCTACGGCCTGACCGGCTTGAATCTGGAGATCACCGCCGTCCCGTCGGCCGCCCGATAAGGGCGGCCGCATTTTTTCTGGCAAAATCTCTCCGGCGGTGCTATATTCTCGCAATGACCGCAAAAAGGGAGATGTGAAATGAATTTTCGGATTTTGGCGAAAGCGGCGCTGGGATGCCTGGCGTTGCTCGGGACGGCCGGCAGCCTGACGGGGCTGGAGGTCACGATCGGCGGGACCCAAATTGAGCTTCCGCTTCCGGAGGGCTACGTGGATCTGCAGCAGGAAGATCCGCAAATAATGGGGATTTTCGAAGCGACCTGTCCGCCGTTCAGCCGTTTGCTGTGCGTATTCGTCGATCCCGACGAGCTGACCAAGGTGGCCGCGTCCGAAGCGCTCGGCCTCGAGCATTTTTACAACGTTCAGGTCATGCGGCAATTCGAAAAGGTGAATTTTACCGACGAAACTTTTGCCGAACTGCGCGATGAGCTCAAGACGGGAATCGACGCCGCCATGGAGGAAGCCAAGGAAAAAATCGAAAAGCTGTTTCAGACGAGCTTCGAACGGCTGGATATTTCCAACATCGACCTCTCCAATCTGGACCTCCTCCTGCTGGGAATCGACCTGGATGAACCGGAAGCCATCGGCTACACCATGCTCATAAAGGCAAAATTCGCCGGGCAGGATATCGTCGTGGCCACCGAAGTCATCGCCGCCAAGTGCCGCGAAAAGGTGCTCTATCTCTATGCCGCCGCCAAATACGAAGACGAAGAAAGCGTTGAAACGGCCCGCAAAATGGGACGCGATTTCCTGAACGCGCTGCGGGAGGCCAATCAGCCGAAGGCCGATTGACAAAGCCGCTCCGGCGGGACAAATGCGATGGGAATGGGGCCTTTGTACCGTTCGTGTTCAATACGGTAATCGATATCGGCGTCATTCAGCTTGTCCAGCACTGAAGTCCGGACGCGGTCAATGGCTTCCCGGATGATTCCCTTGAACTTCATCCTCAGGAGCCGCCTCTCCGGATCGAAGGCGATCGTGCTGCGCCGCCCGACGCCGTCGACATAGGCCCCGCCGTCCCGGTGATAGTAGACGGTCATATCGTTTTCCGTCGCGACCGCCTCGAGAATCGATATGACTTTCTTTTCGGCAAGTTCCCTGCAATCGTCGTCATAGTTCAGATAACAATGGTATTCATCGATATCCGGCTTGAGAAAGCAGCCCGGGACAGTCCATAACACCATGGCCGCAACCGGCACGAAAAACAATTTCCCAATCATTGCGACCTCTCCTCGTCCTTGCAAAACATTTTCCTCGGCGAATATGAGACAACCGGGTTGTCCCCCATGAAAATATCGATCATATCGCTGTGATACCCGTACACTTTAATCAACTCCCGGACCTCGATTTCAATGCCATTGCCCAGGGTGATTTGCAATTTTCTCCTCGGAATGACTTCCCGAAGCGAAATGATGCATTCATCCGTCAGGAAGTCTTTGATGGCGTGCTGCTTTCTGCGGGAACTCGCATCAAGGAATCTGATCTTGCCGTTTTGCACGATGCGCCAGCGGCAAAACCAAAGTATCAACGAGATTCGGGATATGGAATCCGTGCGCGCCTCAATCCGCAAAAAACTGCCCGCGGCCACGCCGGTATCGTAAATCCGCGCCGGCATGAACACATTGAAATTGGTATCGATGAATTTGTCTGCCACAGAATTGCACGCCTTTCAATAAGCAGTGAACGGACGCCAGGAAACCGCATCGGGATCGGCATCGTACCGGCGCCCGTTCAACCGCGCCGCCACGGCCGGAAGATTGCAAACGGTTTTCATGAAGCGCGTTGTCCTCAAATGCCGAGTTGGCGCATCCGGATGCGGCGGAACAGCGCCGCGCCGCGGTCGACGAAGAGTCCGACGCCGTCTCCGGGGCGGCGGTAACGGGCGAAGGTCAGCAGCAACACCTCGTCGAGGTAGATCTCCAGGTGTTCCCGCCGCGCCACCACCTTGAGGCGGCAGGCGCGGTCGCACGCCACTTCCCGGCGGCGCTCCTCGCTGAAGCCGGCGAAGCGGTGTTCGAGGTAATGCAGCCGCTGTTCCTCGCAGTCGAGGCGCAGGAAATCGCCGTCGGAGCCGCCGTCCATCCGCAGCACGAACCCGGCGGCGGCGGCCTGGCGCAGGGTCACTTCGGCTTCCAGAATGTAGCTTTCGCACCCGACGCCCAGCGGCAGCACGGAAAAGGCCGAGGTGTTCTCCAGAATGATGCCTTCTTCGGAGATCTGCGCCTTCACCGGCGGCATGCGCCAGATCTGCCCCCAGTCCCCGGCGATGGCGGGACCGCGCAGATATTCGTAATCGAGCGGCAATTCGCCGGTGACCAGCCGTTCCACCCGGTCGGAATAACGCACCTGAAGCCGGTCGCCCGAGGTGCCGTACACCTTCGGCGTGGCCAGCGTCCCGAAGGTCGGAGCGCCGTCGTCCGAGGCGCCCACCTTCTCCCGGTCGGTGTATAGAAGATACTTCTCGCCCTCGAAATCGAAGCTGCGGACACTCAGCGGCGAGGCCATGCTCCGCGCGCCGAGCACCACATCGTCGTCGAGGCGATGAAACGGCCCCAGCGGCGAGTCGGCGACGGCATAGAGGGTTCCGTGGCAGATCGCCGGATCGCTGAAGGGCCGCTGCGTCCCGTAGATGAGGCCGGTCAGGCAGGTGATGTACCAGCGCCCGTTGAGCAAGAAGACGTCCGGCACCTCGACGCACGGCAGCCCCTCCGGCGCGAAGACCGGCGGCAGCTGTTCCCAGTGCGTCAGGTCGGTGGAATAGGCGGCGGCGATCACGCTGGTGAAGCCCAGTTCGTGCGCCGGCCGCCGGGTGGCGAAATAGCCGTACCAGCCGGGCTTATCGGGAGCTTTCACCACCATCAAATCGCGGCAGTCCAGCACGTTGGGGACCGGTTGGGACGCATCGGCGTACCAGCGCCGGTCCGGCACGATCACCGGGTTGCCGGGGTGGCGGGTGAAAGTCATCCCGTCGGGCGACGTCGCCAGCCCGATGGCCTGGAGGTTGGCCGTATCCGACCGGCCGCGCATGGTATAAAAGAGCCGCGCGCAACCGTCGTGCCAGATCGCGCAGCCGGTCCACGGCTGGTTGTTGTCGTCCGCCCGTTCCGGGTCGGGTCCGAAGGCCGGCGGCAATTCCCGCCAGTGGATCAGGTCGGAGGAAACCGCATGTCCGAGCAAATTGACCTGACATTCGCCGGCGGCGTTGCGCGGGACCTGTAAATGGTACAGATGGACGCCGTCCGGAGCGACCATGCACCAAGGGTCCCAAACCATCTGATTTCGCGGAGCGTAATTCATCGTGCGCCTTTCGGGTTGCGTGCGGATATCTCAGCCGGCGACCAGCTTGTAAAGCCAGCGGCGCACCCGTTCGGTGCCGGCGACGCTGACCCGTTCCGAGGGCGAATGGGGATTCTCCATCGCCGGACCGGCGGACAACATTTCCAGACCCGGGTTGAGCGCGCCGAAGCAGGCCGGTTCGAGCCCGGCGTGCATCACCTCGTGGCGCGGCACGACGCCGTACAATTCCTCCCACACCGCGTCGGCGCGGCGGGTCAGCTCCGAAGCCTCCGCCGGCGGCCACGCCGGATAATCGCTGTCGATCTGGGCCTCCGCGCCGAAAGCGGCGAGGCCGGCGACCATCCGGCGGCCCACTTCGGCGCGCGCACGGTCGTCGAGCGAACGCTGCGAGGTGTTGATCTCCAGCCGGCCGGCCGCCGGCATGGCCAGCGCCGCCAGGTTGGCCGAAGTCTCCACCACCCCGTCGAAACGGCCGCTCATCTTGAGCACCCCGTCGGGCAGCGCGAGGAGCCCGGCGACGATTGCCGATTGCCGCTCCCGGAGCCAGACCCGCGCCGGGAGGGACGCCGGCGCGACGCGGATTTCGAGATTTTCCGCCGCCCGCCCCAATTCCCGCCGGCACTCCTCCAGCAGCGGCCCGACCTCGACGGCGGAACCGGCGGGCAGGGCGCCGGAGAAACGGCATTCGCGGGGAATCGCGTTGTCGACGGTGCCGCCCGCAATCGCGGCGAGGCGCAGCTCCGGATGGCGGCGGAGCGCTTCCAGCGCGATGCGGATGGCGTTGCCGCGTTTTTTGGCGATGTCGACGCCGGAGTGGCCGCCCTTCAGGCCGGTCACCACCACCTCGACGCCGGTCATTCCGGCCGGGACCGCCTCGAATTCGAGCGCGACGTCGCCGCCCGAACGCATCCCGCCGGCGCAGCCGATGATGAAGACGCCGTCCACCTCGGAATCGAGGTTGATCAGCCAGTCGCCCTCCAGGAACTCCGGCGCGGTCGCCTGGGCGCCGAAGAGCCCGGTCTCCTCCTCGACGGTGAACAGCCCGCGCAGCGGCCCGGTCCGGGCTCCGGGGTTGAGCAGAATTTCCATCATCAGCGCCACGCCGATGCCGTTGTCGGCGCCGAGCGAGGTGGCGCCGCCGGTGTTGATCCAGTCGCCGTCGATCCGCCACGGCACCGGGTCGCGGGCGAAATCGAAGGCGCTCCCCGGAGCCACCTGCGGCACCATGTCGAGGTGGGCCTGGAGGATGATCCGGGGCGCGCCTTCGAGCCCCGGCGAGGCCGGGCGGTCGACGGCGCGATTGCCTTTGGCGTCGACCCGGGCGGCGAGGCCGGCCGCTTCGGCGGTCCGGCGCAAATAATCGCACAACGGTTTTTCGCCTCCGGAGAGGTGGGGAATTTTACAGATCGCCGCGAAAATGTCCAGCCAATGGTCCATCATTCCTCTTCCTCCCTGGCGCGCCGCGACACGCGGTGCACCGATTGAATCACTCCGAGCATCGCCAGCGTGGTCACCACGAAGCTGCCGCCGTAGCTGACCAGCGGCAGCGGCAGCCCGGTCACCGGCGTCAGGCCGATGCTCATGCCGATGTTGATGAATACGTGCATGAACAGCATCACCCCGAACCCGACCGCGACGTGCCGTCCGTAAGGCGTGACCGCGCGCCACGCGGTGCGGAAGATCGCCATCAGCAGCAGCGCGTAGCACCCGAGCAGCGCCAGGCATCCGGCGAAGCCGGTCTCCTCGGCGACCACCGAAAAAATGAAGTCGTTGTTGACCACGGTCTGGGGAATATAGCCGAGCGCGCCCTGGGTTCCCTGCCCGAGCCCCTTGCCGAAGACGCCGCCGGAGCCGACGGCGAGCCGCGCCTGGTTGGCGTTGTAGCCGCGCCCCAACGGGTCGTGTTCGGGGTTGAGAAAGGTCCGGATGCGGTTGCGGTGGTATTCGCGCAGCAGAGGCTTGAATTCGAAAATCTCATTGGCGGCCAGAGCGCCCCCGACCACCCCGACCGCCAGAAACAAGGGCAGAATCTTGCGGATGGAAATTCCGGCGGAAAAAATCATCGCCGCGGCGATCGGCAGGAAAATCAGCGCGCCGCTGAGGTCCGGCTCGACCACCACCAGCAGAAAAGGCACCGCGACCAGCAGTCCGGCCAGCGCCAGGTGCCGCCAGCGGCCGATCGAAAACCAGCGGTTGCCGAGCACCGATCCCAGCGCCAGGATCATGCCGATTTTGCCCAGCTCGGAGGGCTGGAGCTGCTGGCGCAAAGGCCCCAGCTTGAGGATCAGCCAGCGTCTGGCCCCGTAGATCGGTTCGGCGAAGAGCAGCACCGCGACCAGCAGCACCAGCGCGCCGGCGAAAATCAGCCACGCCGCCGGTTCCAGTTTGCGGTAATCGCACAAGGCGAAAAATGTCCAGGCCGCGCCGCCGATGGCGCACCACATCAGCTGCCGGGTCCACGCGTCGACGGCGTCGGCGCTGCCGACCTGTTCGCCGGTCGACTTGATGAAGACGATCCCGAAGGCGAGAATGCACATCGCCATCAGGATCTGCAGCCAGTCAAAGCCGCCCAGAAAGGCTCCCAGGCGCGCCGCGATGCCTTCCGTGGAACGCACCTTCACCGACGCGTGCTTCAAAACACTCAACCGCATCGCCGGCGCTCCTCATTCACCGCCTTCGAATCAGACTTCGAAGGTCTGTTCCCGCTTCGGTCCGACCGAAACGATGCCGATTTCGGCGTCGGCGAGCTCGGCCATCCGCCGGAGATACTTGCGGGCATTTTCCGGCAGCTGGTCCCAGGAACGCACTTCGGTGGTCGGCGTGCACCACCCGGGATGGGTTTCGTAAACCGGCTTGACCCGGCCGAGTTCTTCGGTGCTGGAGGGAATTTCCTCGATGCGCCGGCCGTCCAGTTCGTAGGCGACGCA
>JAVBSD010000080.1:0-5295 GCA_031547325.1 Victivallaceae bacterium
GAAGCAAGGCCATGGTCCAGGTTGGACAACCTGGCGCGGTCCAGCCGCGGAGGCTGGTCGCCCATCTCAATGGGCGAAATTCCAAGGAAGCCCGGCCGGGAGGCCGGGCGGAGCCGCCCGGTCCGCGATGGTGGAGTACGAGGGGCCAAAGGCCCCAAGTGCGGAACATGGAGCGGAGCCGGCCGCGGCATCAGCCGCGAGCCCATCACCTCAAAGACAGTCGATGGGAACAATACCGGCCGGCGATATCCGGCCCGATGTGCGCCACCCCGGCTCGGGGAGGCGCATTTTTTTTACCGGTATTTTGGGGGAACGCTATTGACTTTTAAAAATTCTTTGCTATAATTAAAAGTAGCACGCAAAATAGCACTAGTATCATGAGCCGCAAAAACGACCAGATCTATCAGGCGTTGAAGAACGACCTCCACACCGGCAGGCTCCTGCCCGGCGAAAAGCTGCCGCGCGGCATCGAACTGGCCGAGCGTTTCGGCGTCGCCCACCTGACCATCCGGCGGGTGCTGGAACGGATGCGCAACGACGGTTATCTGGAAATCCGCAAGGGCGTCGGCATCTTCGCCATGCCGCAGGAGAGTTCGCAGCAGGTGTTGATGACCAACGGGTACCTGGTCGACATTCACGCGCTGTTTCCGCGCCCGGTCCAGACGGCGCTGTCCCGCGCCGGTTATGTTTTCCGTCTCTTCGACCACCGCCAACTGGCGGACACCCCTCAACGGGCCCGGGAATTGTTCAAGCTGCACCACGATTTCTTCCTTTTCGACGGGTTGGCGGAGTATCCCTGGCAACTGCTCGACATGGTGCCGGAGGGAACGCGCCGCATCGCTTACAACCGCTATGAGCGCCCGGACCCGCCGGAGGAGATGGCCATGGTGCTCTTCGACGCCGAGCACGCCGGCTATGCCGCGGCCCGGCTGCTGCTGGACAACGGGCGGCGGCGCCTGGCCGTCCTGACCGGCCAGCAGCCGTGGCCCTGCAGCAACATCTGCGACTTCATCGCCGGAGCCCGGCGCGCCGCCGCCGAGGCCGGGGACGCGGAGTGCCGCATCGTCCATGACATGCCCCTGTCGGGCGAGGCCATGCACGAGCTGCTGCTCGGCAAAGAACGCTGCGACGGCATCTTCGGCACCATCGACGCCATGCTCCTGCCGGTGGTCAACGCGGCGGGCAAATACAAATTGCGCATCCCCGAAGATCTCTCCCTGATCGGCCTCGGCAACACGCCCTGGGCCAAAACCCACGGTTTCACCACCATCGACATGCGCGCCGACAGCATGGCGGGGGAGATCCTGAAAGTGATGACCCAGAAAATTCCGCGCAAGGTCATGGTCAAAGGACAGCTCGTCATTCGCGAATCCTGTCCGGCCGCGGCCGCGCAGCGAAAACATATCGCCGCAGAAGACCGGCAGCCCCGGATCGGATGACTGCCGCAACCGCCAATCGTGCCGCCCGTATGAAACGCCTCAACAACCGCAAAGGAGAGGAAATCATGAAATGGAGAATTAAATTCACTCTTATTGAGCTAGTGGTAGTGATAGCGATTATTGCAATTTTGGCGTCGATGCTGCTGCCGGCGCTGTCCAAGGCGCGCGCCGCGGCGCAGGCCGCCAAGTGCGTCGGCAACATGAAACAGCTCGGCCTGGCGATGGCGATGTACGCCCACGACTACGACGATTACATGTTTCCGACCGGCAGCGGCAACCCGGCCGGCCTCGCCACCAACGGTTATACCTTCCCGTGGCCGGTGCTGCTCGGGGGCTACCTCGGATTGCCGGTCGACTCGAGTTTCTTTCTGCCCAATACGCCGACGGTCTATCCGCAACTGGTCTGCCCGAGCGACCCGACGGAGCCGAACAGCGGCAATTCGGTTTTCTGGGGCGGCAAGATCTCCTACGGCTGCAACTACTGCATCAACGGCGATCCGGGGCAGAAGGCCTTCGTCATCTCCAGCAACATCGTCAGCCCGTCGCAGAAGTTCATCCTGATGGATTCGCTCGCCACCTGGTACATCGTTCCCAACGCCTCGGCGGCCTACGGGCTGCGCCACGGCTCGCAGAACCAGATCAACATCACCCACGCCGACGGCCACGTCGAGGCCTACCGTGCGCCGATCGACGACCAGACCAACACCACCCAGTGGCAGATCCACTGGGCGCCGTTCACCAACGGTTGAATTTCGAGGAGCATTCCATGATGAAATCATCGTTCCGCATCCTGCTGCTCGCCCTGCTGCCGGCCGGCGCTTTCTTCGCCGCCGGCGCGGAATCGCCGCCGGCCGCCGCCGTCGGAGTCCGCGACGAGGACCGCTGCTGGGGCTCGATCGTGGACAACCGGCTGTGGCACCGCAATTTTTTCACCGGCGGGGGCCTGATGGTCGGCGACGTCAACATGCATCACCACTGTTACCGGGCGCTGATCCGGTTCGAACTGGACACGCTGCTGCCGGCCGGATCGGTGGAACGCGCCGAGCTGTCCTTCCGCCTCCGCGGCGTCTACGGCGTGGCGCGGCCGGTGCGGACCGTCATCGTCGAAGCGATTCCGGACGATTGCCTTGAGCTCCTGCCGGCGATGCTGCCGATGCAGAAGGTCATCCCGGTCGGCGAAATCACCGTCGACTCCGGCGACGCCGGCCAAGAGCAGCGTCTGGATGTGACCGAATTGGTCAATCAGGCCTTGAACCAGGTATACTTCGGCGTCGCCTTCCGCTTCCGGGACCTGGCGGAGCCGGAGGGCAACCCCGACAGCGCGACCAACGGCGTGATCCTGGATCAGGACGGCCTCCGCCTGCTGGTCTGGCGAGGAGAATCATGATGAAACCGTTATTCCTGCCGGCAATGCTGTTCGCCCTGCTGGGTTCCGCCGCCGTTTCCGGCGCGGTGCGGCTCGGCGACACCCCGCTCACCGCGATCGTCTGCCCCGCCGGGGCGCCGCCGACAGTACAGGCCGCCGCCGCCGACCTGGCCGAATTCATCCAGCGCACCACCGGCGACCGCCTGCCGGTGGCGGCCGAACCGCCCGGCCCCTCGGGCAATATCCTGCTCGGCGACGTGCCGGAGCTGACCGCGGAGCTGCCGCCGGACGGCTTCCGGGTGATTGCCCGGGACGGCAATCTGATCATCGCCGGGCGCGACTACGCCGGCGGGGGAGCGATCTACGGCATCCGCAATCCGTGGAATCCGCGCGAGGTGTACAATTCCGAGCTGAAGTTCGGCGCTTTCGGCGAAGCCGGCACCATGTACGGCGTCTACTGGTTGCTCCACGAGGTCTTCGGCGTGCGTTTCTACTGGCCCGGCGAAACCGGCACCGTGGTGCAGCCGCGCGGTGAAGTGATCGTCCCCGGGCTGGACGTCGCGGTCGCGCCGCGTTTCAACTACCGTTTCGCCTGGTTCTGCAACTTCGAGGATTCCCCCGAAGACGCGCGCTGGTACCGCCGGGTCGGCTTCGGCGGCCTGATGCCGGCGCAGTTCGTCGACCATTACGCGGCGCTGGTGACCGCCTTCAAGGGCGAGCATCCGGAATACCTGGCGCTGGTCGACGGCAAGCGCGACGACGCTTCGCTGTGCGTCAATCAGGGCGGACATCTCTGCTTGAACGCGCCCGGCCTGGTCGAGGACGCCGCGGAGTATATCAAGGACTACTTCCGCGCCAATCCCAACCAGAACATTTACCCGCTGGTTCCCGGCGACGGCCTGTGGCGCGTCTGCGGCTGTCCGGCCTGCCAGGCGGAGATCGATCCCGACGCCCCCGACGGCGGCCGCTTCTCCAACCACATCTGGAAATTCACCGCCGCCGTGGCGGCGCTGGTCGGCGAGGAATTCCCCGACCGTTACATCGGCTGCCTGGCTTATTCGGAATACCATCTGCCGCCGGACCGGGTGACCCTGCCGCCCAACGTCGCGGTGATGATCTGCTTTACCCCCGGAGCCACCGCCGACCCGGAATACCGGGAACGCTTTGAAAAGATTTTCGACGCCTGGAACGCCAAGGCCGCGCACCTCTACTGCTGGAGCTACTACCTCCAGGCCTGGATGCCGTGGCGCGAACTGCCCCAGGTCAACGTCCACACCCTGCAGCGGAGCCTGCAATTCCGCGCCGCGCGGCGCTGCGAAGGCGAATTCATCGAGGCCGAGAGCTGGATCGACGGTGTTCCCAAGCCGTGCCGGATGAACTATCCGGCGACCCAGCACCTCAACCTCTACGCCACCGCCCGGCTGCAATGGGACCCCGGCCTCGACCTCGACGCGCTGCTCGATGAATATTACCGGCTCTTCTACGGGCCGGCCGAAGCGCCGATGCGGGCATTCTTCCAACTGTGCGAAGAGCGCTGGGAGGCGGCCTATCCGGAGGGCGGCTGGACGCCCGCCGACGTCTTTCCGGGCGAGACCCTGGCCCGGCTGCAGGAGCTGCTGGAAGAGGCCGCCCGCCTGGCGCCGGAGGAGAGCCTTTACGCTGAGCGCATCGCGCAAATGCAGCAGGAATTCACCGGCGGGCGGCGCACCCTGGTCCACATGGTCAGCAGCGAACGGCCGGTGCTCGGGGTTTCCCGGGTCGCGCCGGGCGCGATCGAGGTCGACGGCGTGCTCGACGAAGCGGCCTGGGGGACCGGCGGCGGCGCCTGCATGACCACCAAGGCCGGCGAACCGACGCCGAACCGCACCGTCTTCTACGCCCGCCACGATGGGACGATGCTCTACTGCGCCTTCATCCTCTACGAGCCGGAGACCGCCAAACTGGTCACGACCAACGAAAAGAGCATCTGGATGGACGACTGTGTCGAAATCTTCCTCTTTCCGGAGGAACCATCGCTCTACAATACCAGCGGCGCCCAGTTCATCGTCAACGCGGCCAACCGCCAGGCCACCGGTCACTTCGACCTCGGCAGCTTCAACGACCAGTGGCGCTGCGACCGTTTCCGGTCCGCGGTCACGGTCGACGCGCAGCGCTGGATCGTCGAAACGGCGATTCCGCTGGACATTTTCGGGTTGAAGCCGGGACAGCGGCTGGCGGCGAACTTCTTCCGCAGCCGGGGCTGCGGCCAACCCCAGCAGTTCGCCGCGTGGAGCCCGACCTTCATCGACCGTCACTTCACGCCGGAGCGCTTCGGCTTCCTGGAATTGGAATAATATCTTTATTCGGGCGCGCGTCCCCAGTCCTGGACGGGCGTCCATTCGCCGTCTGGCGGCCTTCGCTCTCGGATTCCGGCGGACGCTGGACGAGCTGAGCCGCGAGACCGGGGGCAGCGCGGCTTATCTGCGCCGCCGTTTCCGGAAGAGCCGGAGC
>JAVBSD010000446.1:0-4424 GCA_031547325.1 Victivallaceae bacterium
AAACTGATCCTGACGGGCATGTTGTCGACCGGGCTGATGCTCGGCGCGGCGGAAATCGAGCTGGCCTCGGGGGGCGCGACGGCGTATGCCATCGTGCTGCCCGACGACGCGATCCCGGCGGAAAAAACCGGGGCGGCCGAACTGGCTTCGCACCTCGGCGAGATGACCGGGGCCGAATTCAAGGTGGTCGCGGCCGGCGACTTCGCCGGCGGACCGATGATCGCGGTCGGCTTCAACGACAAATTGCCGGCCGCGCTGGCGCCGGAGAATTACCCGGCGCTCGGCCCGGAGGAGCTGGTCATCGACGCGGCCGGGGATACCCTGCTCCTGGCCGGCGGCCGCCCGCGCGGCGGCCTCTACGCGGTTTACGAATTTCTCGAAGGCCTCGGCGTCCGGTGGTACACGCCGCAGTACACCCTGATTCCGAAATATCCGTCCGTCACGGTCCCGGTCGAGCGCTACCGCTACACCTCGCCCTTCCGCTCGCGCACCCAGGTGCCGGGCAACGGGGCGACGCCGGAGTGGTGCGCCCGCAACCGGATGAATTCGTTCATCGAGTGGGGCAACCCCGGCGAGGAATACGGCGGCGGGGTGCGCCAGGGACCGGATATGCACACCTTCTGGCGGTTGCTCCATCCGTCGATTTTCGAGACCCGCCCGGAATGGGCGGCGATGGTCGACGGCGAACGCGAAACCGTGGTCGCCAGCAACCATTGGGGCCTGTGCCTCTCCAACCTCGAACTGCGGGAGTACCTGGTCGCGGCGACCATCAACTGGATGCGCCAAAATACGGATTGCACCGATGTGTGGATCGGGCAGAACGACGGCAGCCCCTATTGCACCTGCGACGAATGCGTCGCCTTTTACGACCTCCACGGCGGCAAGCCGTCGAGTCTGATCGTCCAGTTGATCAATGAACTGGTCGAGGCCGCCGCCGGCGAATTTCCCGAGGTGCGCTTCAAGACCCTGGCCTACGGCTGGAGCCTGGTGCCGCCGGAGAATATGAAGCTCTCCGACCGGGTCACGGTGATGGTCTGCGCCGCGGTGCCTTATTGCGCGACCATCGGGGTCAGTCCCGAGGCGGACAAGTTCGTCGCCGATTACGACGCCTGGCGCGAGGTGGCGAGCGACTTTGAAATCTATCTCTACAGCTATCCGACCGATTCGAGCTGGTTTCCCACGCCGTGCCTCTACAGCCAGGCGCGCAACATCAAGTGGGTGAAGTCCGCCGGCATCCAGTCGATCCACCAGGAGCTCTTCGGCGTCGGCACCGGCGACGGCGGCGACATGGTTTATCTGCGGAGCTGGCTCTACATTCGGCTGATGTGGCATCCCGACGCCGACATCCAGGCGCTGGTCGAGGATTTCTGCCGCGGCTACTACCGCGAGGCCGCTCCGGCGGTCCTGGCGGCGATCCGCATGACCAACCAGTCGGTCGAAGAGGGCTGGACGCCGCCGGCGGAAAACATCGCCTACGTGGTTCCCGGATACGTCGAACCTCAGGTGGCGCGCCGCGCCTGCGAACTCCTGGAAAACGCCTGGGAAACCGCCCGCGATCCCGAAATCAAGGCCCGTCTCGCCTACGCCTGGCTGCCCTGGCTGTGGGCGGATTTCTGGCTCGGCATGAAGGATCTGGCGGTCTACAATCCCGCCACCGGCGTCTGGGGCATCGAGATGGCCGACCGCGCGCAGCGCGAACGCTACGGCACTCTGATCAAGCAGATCATGATCGCCAACGAGGTCGGCACGCTGCGCCTCGGCACTCCGCTCAATCCGCATAACATGCGTCTGGCCGAAATGACCCGCAACTATCCGGCCAACCGGATCGCCGGGCAGGGGGCCGAAGCGGTTTTCGTCCCCGGCTTCTACGGCAAGCTGGTCGATTTCCGCAATCCGGCCGACGGCTTCATGCCGATCAAGCCGGCGTGGGGCTACAACATCCTCGAATACCCGCGCAACGGCTATTGGCGCGACATCATCAACGGCGGAGAAATCCTCAATTACCGGGTGGTCCGCTCGGACAGCGCGGCGTTGGAGCTGGAGGGCGATCAGCCGATGGCGCGGACGACCAAGACGGCCGCGGTCGCCGGCGGCGTCCTGAATCAGGCGTGGCGCACCGTCGCCAACCGGGAATTGGACGCGTCGTTTTTCATCACGCCGTTGCTGAATCTCAACGCCGACGTCTTGGGGCTCTATCCGACGCTGTACATGGAGTTGGCGGACGGTTCCCGGCGCGCCTTCGAATTCGGCCGCGCCGGTTCGATGTGGTATCAGGCGGGCGACATTGATCTCGCCGGCTTCGCGGGCAAAATGATCCTGGCGGCCGAGGACGGCCACGCCGGAATCGAGTTCACGGTGCCGGCGGACGAACTCGGGAAGCTCGATTACATGTACGACCGCTACAACTTCCTGCCCGAAGGCTCCGGCCGGGTGCTGGAGTTGCGCTTCTATTCGCCGACCCGCAAGCTGGCGGCCGGGGAAGGGGTGGAGTTCCACTTGAACATGCGGCTGCTGACCGCCGCCGAGTTGGCGCGGGCGGTTGCGGAGCGGTAAAACAAAGTGAAGTCGTTTGAATCCCATCCGGATCCGCGGCGGCGGAGTACCATCCCGCCGCGGAAACTGATCCGGTATTCGCCGGAGGTCGCCGGCGTCGAGGTGCTGCTCGCCGGCGTGAGCCAGAGCTGCTATTTCTGCGGCCAGGAGCTGACGGTGATTCCGCCGGGCTGCGAAGTGGTGCTGGACTACGGCCGGGAGCTCGCCGGCGGTATCCGGATCGTCACCGCGCCCAACGATTGCCGGGTGTCGCGGCTCGAAATCACCTTCGGCGAATCGGTCTCCGAGGCGATCGGCACGCCCGACAACGAACACGCGATTCACCAGACGACCCTCGACCTGCCGCCGGGCGGGGCGACCGAATACGGCAACACCGGATTCCGTTTCGTCCGGCTGCGGGTTCCCGCGGACGCGGCGCACCCGCTGGAATTGTCCGGCGCGGTCGCGGTTTCGCTGATGCGCGATTTGGAGTACGCCGGGAGGTTTGAATCCTCCGATGAACGGCTCAACGCGGTGTGGCGCACCGGAGCCCGGACCGTGCATCTGTGCATGCAGGACTACATCTACGACGGGATCAAGCGCGACCGCATGGTCTGGGTCGGCGACCTCTATCCCGAAATCCGCACCATTCTGGCGGTCTTCGACCGGGTCGAAACCGTCGGCGAAACCTTGGAATTCGTCGCGGCGACCACCCCGGAAGGGAAGTGGATGAACGGCATCGGCAGTTATTCGGCGTGGTGGGTGATCTGCCTCTACGCCTGGTACTGGCGGCGCGGCGACCTCAAATTCCTCAAGCGGCAGCAGCGCGAGCTGACCCGCATCGTCGGGATGCTGGGACGCTGCGTCGCGGCCGACGGGCGCGAAATCCTCGACGGGATGCGTTTCCTCGACTGGCCGTCGAGCGGCGACGAGGCGGCGCTCCACGCCGGGCTGCAAGGGTTGCTGGGGTGGAGTTTCACCTGCGCCGCCAAGCTGGCGGCGTGGCTGGGCGACGACGCCTTGTGCAACGAATGCCGCAAGCTGCTGGCGCTGGTCGGGAATCACCGTCCGGCGGTGCCGGCCAACAAGAGCGCGGCGTCGCTGCTGGCGCTGGGCGGTCTGGCGACGCCGGAGGAGGCGCTGCGGCGTTCGCTGGGGGTGGAGCCGCTGCGCAACCTCAGCACTTTTTTCGGCTTTTACGTGCTGGAGGCGCGGGCGCGGGCGGGCGATCTCGGGGGCGCTCTGGAGGTGATCCGGCGTTACTGGGGCGCGATGCTCGATTACGGCGCGACCAGCTTCTGGGAAGACTTCGACCTCGGCTGGATCGCCAACGCCGGGCGGATCGACGAAGTGCCGGAGGCGGGCAAAACCGATCTGCACCGCGATTGCGGCAACTACTGCTACAAAGGGTTGCGGCACAGTTTGTGCCACGGCTGGGCGGGCGGTCCGACGGCCTTTCTCTCCGAACATGTGCTGGGAATCCGTCCGGCGGCGCCGGGCTTCCGCGAGGTGTCGATCGCGCCGCAACTTGCGGGCTTGGAACACCTCTCCGGCGCGGTCCCGACGCCTTACGGGCCGATCGAAGTGACCGTCGCCGGGGGCCGCGTCGACTGTAAAATCCCCGACGGAATCACCCTCGCCAGGGAAGTCGCGGCGGTCCGTTGACCCCGTGTTTCGGAAAATTTTTCGACATTTTCCGGGTTTGCCTCTTGACTTTTGTATCGATTTATATTATAATTATTGGTAACAGATCGATACAGAAGGCGAGATCATGACCCTGACCCGCGGACACAGCAAGCATTACCGGATCGCCGAGGCCCTGTCGCAGGAGATCGCCGAGGGGCGTTTGGCGCCGGGGGCGCGGATTCAGTCGGCCCGGCAGTTGGCGGAGG
>JAVBSD010000041.1:0-4591 GCA_031547325.1 Victivallaceae bacterium
ACTCCCGCTCGGCCATCCTTTGCATGGTTTCGACGATATCCTCAAACCGGCACCGGCCGGTAATCAGCGCCTTGGGCTCCAGCCGTCCCGCGGCAAACAGCCGCAACACCGGCCGGTTCATCCCCAAACTGCCGCCGACACCCCGGAAATTGAGGTCGTTCAACACCAGTTGATCCACGTCGAAGCCGTCCAGGTCGCGTTCGTAAAAAGCCACCGACGCCACCTTGCCCATCGTGTGCGCCATCCGGATGCCCTGCTCCAGCAGCTCCCGCGCCCCGGAGGCCTCGACCACGCAGTCCAGTCCCTCCGGAACCGCCTCTTTCACCGCCCGGGACAAGTCTTCGCGGGTCGTGTTCACCACCACATCCGCGCCGAGCCGCTTCGCCAATTCCAGCTTGCACTCCTGCCGCCCGGCCACCAGGAGCCGCGACGCCCCCGACAAACGCGCCAGCGCCGTCGCGAACAACCCGATCGGCCCGGTTCCCAATACCGCCGCGGTGTCGCCGATGCCGATTCCGGCGCCCCGGACCGCGTACAGCGCCGTCGCCGCCGGTTCCATCATCGCCCCGGCCTCGAAGTCGACGTTGTCCGGCAGCTTGAGCACGTGCCGCGCCGGCATCAGAATGTATTCGGCGTACGCTCCGTCCCAGGCGTTGACCGTTCCCACCGGCTGCGACGCCCGGCACCGGCTGGTTTCGCCCATCAAACAGTGATAGCATTCACCGCAGGAAATTCCGGTGTCGCCCGCCACCCGGTCCCCGGCTTTGAGCAAGGTCACCGCGCTGCCGGTTTCGACCACCGTTCCGGACCATTCGTGACCCAGGGTCATCGGGTAACGGATCAGGCCCTTGGCGATGAAGCTGGTTTCGCCCGAATAAATCGCGTAGTCGGTTCCGCAGATGCCGCAACAGGCCACCCGGCACAGCACCTGGTTCGGCCCCGGTTCCGGCATCGGCACTTCTTCGATCCGCAAATCTTTGACGCCGTAAAGGCGCGCCGCTTTCATGGTACGCATGATATCACCTTTATTTCAAAAACCAGGGTTGCACTTCGGGATTGACCGGATGCTTCGGCGGCCGTCCGGCCAGCACGTCGACCACCGCCAGCGCGCCGCCGACGCGCGATTCCTCCATCGATTCGCGGGAATACGCCGCGCAGTGCGGCGTCAGCGCCAGGTTGGGGGTGGAAAAAAATTCGTGGGTCGTCGGAAACCCCTCCGGCGCGAAAACATTGATTCCGCCGTAGACGTCGCAGCAGGCGTAACGGATCGTCCCCCGCCGCAGCGCCGCCGCCAGCGCCGGTTCGTCGATCAGTTCGCCGCGCGCGGTGTTGACCAGGACGGCGGAGGATTTCATCTTCGCCAGCTCCTCCCGGCCGATCATGCCACGGTTGTCGCCGGTGAAGGGGCAGGCCAGGCACAGAAAATCCGCCTCGGCCAACACCGCGTCGAAGTCGGCCGGAGTCACTCCGAGTTCCGCCGCCGCCGCGCCGTCCATATGCGGATCACAGGCCAGGATCCGGAAGCCGAAACCGCGCAGCCGGCGGGCGATCGCCCGGGCGATCCGTCCGAAGCCGACGATGCCGGCGGTCTGGCGGGAGAGCCGCCGGATGTAAAGCCCTTCGCTGCGGTGTCCAGCGCGCATCGCCGCCATCTCCGCCGGCAGCTGCCGCGCCGCGTAGAGCAGCAGGCTCAGGGTATGATCCGCCACCTCGTCGGTACAGAAATCGGGCAGGTTGGTCAGGTAGATGCCGCGCCGGGTCAGTTCGGCGCGGTCGATTTTGTCGGTTCCGGTGCCGAGGCGCGAGACGATCCGGCAGCGGCCGAGGTGGTCGATGACCTCTTTTGGCAGGTAAGTCGAACAAATCATCACCGCGTCGGCCTCCGGCGCGTTGGCGATGATTTCGGCGGCGTCGAAGCCTTCGATCTCCCGGACTTTCAACCCGGCGTCGGCGAGAACGGCGCGTTCCTCCTCCGACATCGGAAAGGTTTCGGCATTCAGGCGCAATACGTATCCCATGATGGCGATTCCCTTCAGAAAACCAGTTGTTGACCCGTCGCCGGCACCGTCAGCGCGATGGCCGGATCGAGTTCGCGGCGCATCTCTTCCCACGATGTTCCCGCGTCGCCGTCATGTTCGGCGAACATGCCGAAGTGCGAGGCGATCAGCATCTTCGGACGCAGCAGATTGGCCAGGCGCGCCGCTTCGAGCCGGTTCAGGTTGCCGTAGGCCCCGTTGACCGGCGCGATCATCGCGTCGATCGCGCGGCCCCCGGCCTGGCCGAGCAGGAGTTCGGGGTTGAAGCAGGTGTCGCCGGCGACGTAGAGCGTGACTCCGCCGGCGGTCATGAAAAATCCCAGCGCGTCGGGCGCGGCGTCGCCGTGGTCGGCCGACACCGCTTCGAGCCGGAAATCGCCGGCCTGAAACACGTCGCCGGGTTCGAGCAAGGTGAACCGCTCCGGCGCGATGCCGCACCTTTCGTAGTCGGCGCGGCAGTCGCGCGAGCCGATGAAACGGGTTTTGGGGTTGGCGGCGGCCACCGGCAGCAGGTCGACGTCCAGGTGGTCCCAGTGCGGGTGGGTGGCGATCAGCCAGTCGAGTTCGAGTTCTTCCCCGCGCGCCGGGGCCGGAATCAGCCGTTTGAAGCCGACCAGGCGTTCACAGCAGTCGCTCAGGTAGAGGTCCAGCCCGATGCGGGTGGCGCCGGCTTCGAAGAGGAAGCCGGCCTGGGCCATGCTGGTGACGTTCAGGCTCATTTCACCTCTCCCCGGCACAGCCGGCGCGATGCCAGACTGGCGTCCAGGCGTCCGACCATGTCGGCGGCGGCGCGCCACAGGAGCCAGATGTCGTTGCAGTACCACAGGAAACGCATGCCTTTTTCCGCCCAGTTCGCCATGATTTCGGGATCGCCGCCGGCGATGCCCGGCATCACGTTGTGGCGGTGGCAGGCGTCGATGATCCGCATCACCGCGTCGTGGTAGCGGCTGCCCGACCACTGGCCCAGGATGCCCATGCCGAGCGACAGATCGTCGTTGCCGACGATCGCCACGTCGATGCCGGGGACCGACAGGATGGCGTCGAGATTTTCCAGCGCCTCGGCGGTTTCGATCTGGATGCCGATCACGGTGGTGCGGTTGGCGGCTTCGACCTGGTCGGTGACCGCGGTCCAGCCGGCGTACTTGCCGGCCGGGCAGGTCGAACCGCCGAGGCCGCGCAGGTTGCCGGCGCCGTAACGGACGGTCCGCACCAGGGTTTCGACCTCCTCGCGGGTCCGGATGCGCGGCACGAAAATCCCGTCCGGGGCCTGGTCGAGGTGGCGGCAGATTTCATGGTAGGAGGGGTCGGCCGCGCGTATCATGCACGGAAAAGACAACAGCCGCGCCGTCCGGATCAGGTCGCTGATCGTCTCGGTGTTCAGCGCCGAATGCTCCCGGTCGATCATCAACGAATCGAAGCCGGCCATCTGCAGGACTTCGACCGCGGAGGAGTTGCGGCTCTCGGTGATGCCGGCCATGGTCAGGAGTTCGCGGCGGTCGACTTTTTGGCGGAGGAGACCTTCGTAGACTTTCAAGATTGCTTTCCTTTCAGTTGAGCCGGCGGCGGAGTCAGGTGGCGGCGCAACCGCTCCACCGCCAGGCCGGTATCTTCGGCGACGATCGCGGCGAGGACGCCGCGGTGTTCTTCAACAGCCAGTTTGTGCGCCTCCGGCGGCACGGTTTCGGCGCGGTAATCCTCGCGGAACAGCGCCTGCAAAATCACCGCGAAGGCCTCCAGCGTCCGGTTGCCGCAGGCGGTCAGCAGCAGCCGGTGAAACCGGTAGTCGGCGCGGTCGGCCAGCCGCGGATTGTCCTGATGGCGCTCCATTTCGTCGATGCATTCGATCAGCTCGCCGATCTGGGCCGGCGCGATGCGCCGGATCGCCAGCGGCAGCAGCGCCGGCTCGATCACCCGCCGCGCCTCCCAATTTTCCAGGTCGTTGGAGCCCGCCAGACGCAGCTGGAAATTCAGAATTTCGCCGAGCCCCTCGAAGCCTCCGCCGTCGTCGATGACCGTGCCGCGCCGCGGCGTCTTGCGCAAAATCCCCGCCTGGGTCAGCGCCAACGCCTCGCTGCGGATGCGGTGGCGGCTGACGCCGAGCTCGCGCGCCAGTTCGTTCTCGGGAGCCAGAGTGTCGCCGGGCTTCAGGCCCAGGCCGAGGATGTGTTCCTTCAGGCTGATGTTTTTTGCGCCGCGCGGCATGCTCTGGAACTCCGGTTAATTGTCGCCAAATAACTTATATAATACAACAAATCTTTAAAATTTCAAGTCGCCATTTTCAGTTTGGCATAATCAGGAATAGTTATCGATTATTTTAAATGAACGGGTTTGCAAAATTGCCTGCCGCGTGGTATAATTATGGGAGTGAACCCCAAATGAGGAGGGAGTAAATCATGGCATCGCTCAAAGGTACCCGCACTGAAATCAATCTGATGAAGGGTTTCGCCGGCGAATCCCAGGCGCGTATGCGCTACACCTATTTCGCCAGCAAGGCCAAGAAGGACGGCTACGAGCAGATTTCCCGGATTTTCGCGGAAACCGCCGACCAGGAGAAG
>JAVBSD010000274.1:0-5660 GCA_031547325.1 Victivallaceae bacterium
TTTTTGTTTTTTTATTTTTTGGTGTAGATCCATTCGCCCTTCGCGTCGTCGAAAACGCGGGTCAGCTTGCCGCAGTCGCAATTGAGCGCCGCCTTGGCCAACAGCCCTCCGACCACGCCGGCGTCCCCCCCCAATCCGCAGGCGGCGGCAATCTCCCCGGCCGTCCCGGTCAAAGACGCTTCAGCCCCCAGAACCTCAAACAGTTTGGCGCGGATTTCCAGCACCCGGTTGGCGGCCAGCTTGTAAGCCTGGACCCCCGGCTGGTGAAAGGCGTTGATGTTGATGTATTCGGCATAGGCCGCCACCGCGCGTTCGTAGAGCGCGATCAACATCCCGAGCGCGGCCGCATCGAGCTTGTCGACGGTGATGCGGATGGTCTGGCGGCCTTTGGCCGAAAGCGCCTCGACCAACCCTTCTTCGAAGCCGTGGAGGTAGTCGCCCATGGCAATCCCCTCGGCGATCGGATAACGGTCGGCGTCGGCCAACACCTCGATGAAGGTGGCGAAGAAATCGTCGCGCCCGTCATTGAGCTGCTGGATGAAGGCGTGGGCGTCGGTGCCGCCCTTGTTGCCGAAGACGTTCAAGCCCTGATGCACCACTTTGCCGTCGAGATCGAATTCCTTGCCCAGACTCTCCATCACCAGCTGCTGCAGATAACGCGACATCAGCACCAGCCGGTCGCTGTAGGGGACGATCACCATGTTGCGGTCGCCGCGCCCGGAGCCGGCGATGTACCACATCGCGCTCAACAGATAGGCCGGGTTCTTCGTCGCGTCGGCGACGCGGGTCCATTCGTCCATGCGGCAGGCCCCGGCCAGGAACCCGGCGAAGTCGATCCCGGTCAGCGCCGCCGGCAGATGCCCCACGATGCTGGTTTCACTGGTCCGCCCGCCGATCGATTCGGCCATTTCAAAACGCGCCAGCCAGCCGGCTTCGGAGGCGTGGCGGTCGAGCTGGCTCGATTTCATGGTGATGGCGCAGGCGTGGTCGGCGAACTTCAGGCCCCGGGCGGCGTAGAAATTCTCCAGCGCGATCATGTTGTTGCGGGTTTCCTGGGTGCCGCCCGACTTGGAGATGACCAGATGCAGGGTTTTACCGGGGTCCATCACCGAAATGAGGTCGCGCAAGCCCGCGGAATCGGTGTTGTCGAGGAAGTAGATCTTGAGGCCGTTGCGCCGGGCGACCCTGCTCTGTTCGTTCCAGTAGGGGCCGTTGAGGGCGAACTGCAGCAGCTGCGGCCCGAGCGCCGAACCGCCGATGCCGTTGACCGCCACGGCGGTGAAGCGGCCGCCGTCGCGGACGGCGGCGGCAAACTCCTCGACTTCGCGAAAAAGCGGGCTCCCGAGATAGTTGGCGCGATCGGTGAAGTGGGTGACCTGCCGTTTTTCGTCCGGGTTTTTGATCGCGCCGGCTTCGATCCGGGCCATTTCGCGCACCGCGCGTTCAAACAGCGGGCCCATCGCCGCCAGGTCGCCGCCGGTGAACTTCATGCCGCCGACGTCGAGGGTGAAACCGCTGGCGCGATCGATCAAAATACAGCTTTTCCGGTCCATACGCTCCTCCGTGAATGATTGATTCCAGGAGGATAATATACACTCGCAAAAGTTTTTTTTCGAGTTCCCGCCGCGGGAAAGAAGTTGCAAAATATGAAATCCCGGATATAGTACATCTCAAAACCATGTCCGACGAACTGAAACTTTTCCGCCTGCGTTCCTACGCGCCGACCGAGTTGAAGCTCGCAGTCACCTGCGGCGGCAACGACTGGATGGAGGAACCCGTCCATGTCCACGACAGCTATGAAATCATGTTCGTGTTCCGCGGCTGCGGGACCTGCACCCTGAACGAGCTCACCCATCCGATGGTCGCCGGAGACGTGTTCCTGATCGACAAGCACGACCGCCACAGCTTCCGCACCTTCGGCGATTTTTATTATTTCAACGTGCTCTTCGATCCGGAGATATTTTCCGGCCTCGAACGCGAATCGCTGGAGGAAATTCCGCCGTGCCGGGAGTGGTTCGCCTGCCACCCGGCGCGCCCGCGCAAGCTGACCCTCGCGCCGCAACTGCTGCCGGAGCTGCGCAACCTCGCGGTCAGGGTGGAAAAATATCTGCATCTGCGGCAGCCCGGCCAGCTTTTCGTCATCCGCAGCGCCTTCATGATGTTCCTGGCCAATCTGTTCCTCTATTCCGGCAGCGGCGCCGCCTCCGACAATCCGCGCCACGCCGCCGTCGCGGCCCGCGCCGTCGCCTTTATCCGCGAAAATTGCCACCAGCGCCTGACCCTGGCCAAAATCGCCAAAGCCGCCGGCATCGGTGTCTCCCAACTGTGCGTCGTCTTCAAACAGGCGCTCGGCCTGCCTCCCGGCGTCTACATGCAGCAGGCGCGGCTCGACAAAGCGCGCATGCTGATCGAACAATGCCCCGAACTGTCGCTGGCGGAAATCGCCCAGCGCGCCGGCTTCTACGACTCCAGCGCCTTCTGCCGCAGCTTTTGCCGCCGCTTCGACATGTCGCCCAAAGCGTACCGCAAAATCGGCAAATCGTAAGATTTTACCATTCTTTCATCGGATTTTCCTATATTTTCACGGCCGCAAGAGTATAATGTAATATAGAACCCGAAAATGGAGGAATTCGAAATGAATGACGCACGTCGCCTCATAAGAAAAAAATCGACAACCAATCGCATTTTTACCTTGATAGAACTCCTGGTCGTAATCGCCATTATCGCCATCCTGGCCAGCATGCTGCTGCCGGCGCTGTCCAAGGCCCGCGCGGCGGCCCAGCGGATCAAATGCGTGAGCAATCTGAAGCAATTCGGCCTCGAAGCCGCGATGTGGAGCCATGATCACGATCAGATCCTGCTGCCCGCCACCGCCTCCGACGCCAACGTCACGGCCGGGGCCGGCACCGTGCTCGTTTACGGCTACAACTGGCCGGACCTCCTGTACCGCGCCGGTTATCATCAGGATCCGGCGCTCGGCCGCTGCCCGAGCAACGCCGTCTCGGCCGAGCCGGTCAATTGCACCACCGCCCAATACGGCATCAACTCCTACTACGGCCACCCCTCCGGCCACTGGACCAAAATACGGAGTTCGGGAGAACTCAAAGCGCCGAGCGCGACGCTGATGTTGAGCGACAGCAAAACCATCGACACCTTCCACTTCCACACCGACTGGACGCCGGACTGGCTGCCCTGGTACGACCATCACGCCGGCGCGGTCAACGTCCTGTGGGCGGACGGCCATGCCGCCGCCGCCAAACAGACCGAAATCGACGCCGACAGCTACAACGTTTTACTCTTCGACAAATAATATGAAAAAATCTATCCTGATTCCCTGTGTCGTCCTGCTGGGATGCGCTTTTCTGCCGGTCCGGGCCGCGGATTTCCCGTTGCTCCCGGAAAAATCCGGCGCCGTCGTCGAAATGAACGCGGACCAAACGTTGGCGCAAGGCCCCCTGGAACTGCCCGAGCGGCCGGAGTGGAACTCGCGCGACCAGTTCAGCTTCACCGGCTGGTTCCTGCTGCGCCGGCTGCCCGGCAAAAACATCGAACAGCGCCGCAGTTGGGAAGGCACCCTGTTCAGCCGGGATTGGATTCAGAACTGCCTGATTTCCCCCTCCGGCGTCCTGATCGCCAAGATGCTGAACGCCGAAGGCGAATGCGTCCTCCGCTCCCCCGGCGCCATCCCGGTCGGCGAATGGCGGCACCTGGGCATCGTCTATTCGCTGGCGGAGGGCCGCTTCCGGCTGTACCTCGACGGCGAACCGGCGGCCGAACGCCCCATCGCCTCGCCGGTCGGGGAACTGACCGGCAAAAGCATGACGCTGGGCGGCATCGCCAATTGGAATCCCATCGACGCGGCCGTCGTCGACCTGACCGTCTGGGACAAGGCGTTGAGCGCGGCCGAGATCGCCGGTCTGGCCGCCGCGCCGCCGCCGGCGGTTCTGCGGACGGAGCCGCGCCGGGAGCCGGCGCGGTGCCGGATCGTCCCGGTCAATCCGTTGAGCCCGGAGTGGCTGACGCCCTTTTCCGCCCTCCCCGGCGGCGGCGACGTCGCCGAAATCGCCCTGGCGGCCGCGCCGGGCGAAGTCGAGTCGCTGAGCTTCGCCTTCGCCTCCGACCGGGATTCGAACTCGCTCGAATTCGACGTCGAGGATTTCACCGGCGACGGCGGCGCGGCGATCGCGGCCGGGGCGCTGGACCTGCGGACGGTGAAGTGCCATTTCCAGGCCGGAACCGCCGGGCGCGACATCGACACCGCCTCCGGCGAACGCCTCCTGGTCCCGGAGCTGCTGCTCAAGGACCCGGCGCTGCTGCTGGTCGATTACGCCGCCGGAACCCAGGCCGTCCGCTACGATTTCCCGGCGGGAAGCCTGTATGCGCCGGTCGCCGACCCGGCGGGACCCTTCGCCGGGCAAGACCGCTGGAATATCTCGCTGCCGGCCGCGGAACATCCGATCCGCGACGCCGCTTTGCTGCAACCCTTCGGCTTGCAGGCGGGATTGCTGCAGCAGATGTTCGCCGACCTGAGCGTGCCGGAGGATGCGATCCCGGGCCTCTACCGCGGCGGCGCCACCCTGCGCGACGGCGGCCATGTGCTCGGCAGGGTCGAACTGACCCTGGAGGTGCTGCCCTTCAAGCTGGCCGAACCGGCCACCGCCTACGATCTGTCGCGCCCCTTCGTCCCCTCGGTGTACTCGGTCAGCATTTACGATCCGTCGACCGGCGGCGAACTGTCGCCGACGCGGCGCAACCGCGAACAGTATCTGGCGGAATTGCGGCTGCTGAAGCAGTACGGCATCCGCAATCCGATCTGCCACCAGCTGGTGAACAACGACCTGGAGCTCTTCCGCGACGTTTTGCGCATGCGCCGGGAAACCGGCATGGACAACGATCCCTTGTACTCCTGCGGGCTGCCCAATCTGGGCATCTATACCGACAGCTCCCCCGAAGCCCTGGAGCGCATGCGGGAGCGCTACGCCCGGGTCATGCAAATCGTCGAAGAGGAGCTCGGCCACCGCAACGTCTACTTCTACGGCCTCGACGAAGCCCGGGGGCAGGCGCTGCAGAACCAGGTCGCGATCTGGCGTGAAGTGAACGCGTTGGGCGGCAAGGTCTTCACCAGCGACTGCTCCCCGTTCCGCGAAGTGATGAACGTGCCGGGCGACACGCTGAACCTGGCGCTTCTATGCCACAACACCGACCGCGGCCTCGCCGACCGCCGCCATGCCGCGGGCGGGTTGGTCTGGTGCTACGGCAATCCCCAGGGAGGCGTCGAAGACCCGGAGATTTACCGCCGCAACTGCGGACTGAAGGCCTATTTCGATCACTTCGACGGCTATGCCACCTACGCGCTCTATGAGAGCTTCGGGCATCCCTACGACGACTTCGACCACGGGCTGCGCGATCACAACCTGGCCTATCCGACCGCCGACGGCCTGATCCCGACCATCGCCCGGGCCGGCTACCGGGAAGCCGGAGACGACGTGCGTTACGCGACGACCCTGCGGCTGGCCATCCGCGACGCCATGGCCGGCGGCGACGCCGCCCGGCGCCGGGCGGCGGCCGAGGCCGCAGCCATCCTGCGCGCCAACGACCCCCACCCGGACGACCAGGACGGGGTCCGGCGGGGAATGATCCGCCAGCTCCGCAAGCTGGTT
>JAVBSD010000326.1:0-2787 GCA_031547325.1 Victivallaceae bacterium
CGTGCCTGTCGCTGCTGGTCGACGACTGCGTCGCCCGCGCCCGGGATTACCACGACCGCGGCGCGCGTTACACCGTGGCGGCGATCCACGCCGGCGGTCTGCCCGACGTCGCCAACAGCCTGACCGCGATCAATGAAGCGGTCTGGCTGCGGGGCGGGGTCGCCCGGGAGGCGCTGGCGGCGGCGATGCGCCGCGACTGGTCCGGGGAGGGGGACGAGGCGCTGCGCCGCAGGATGGAGCGAATCACGCTCTACGGCAACGGCGACGCCGCCGCCGACGCGATGCTGCGCCGGGTGGTCGCCGATTACGCCCGGATCGTCCGGGAGACTCCCGATCCGCCGGGGGTGATGTGTCCGGCCGGGATCAGCACCTTCGGCCGCGAGCTTGCCTACGCGCCGGATCGCGCGGCGACCGCCTTCGGCCGGCGCGCCCGCGCGGTGCTCGCGCCCAATCTGGCGCCGACGCCCGGCAGCGACCGCGCCGGCATGGGGGCGGTGATCCGCGGGTATTGCGGCGTCGATTTCACCGCCATTCCCAACGGCTGCCCCCTGGACCTCAAGCTGCACCCGGAGCTGGCCGCCGGCGACGCCGGATTGCGGCGGCTGATCGCCCTGAACCGGAATTTCGTCGAGCTCGGCGGTTTTTATCTCCAGGTCGACGTGGTCGACGCCGCGACCCTGCGCGACGCCCAGCGCCGTCCGGAACGCTATCCCAACTTGTCGGTGCGCATCTCCGGCTGGTCGGCCCGTTTCACCACCCTCGACCGCGACTGGCAGGAGCTGGTCATCGCCCGGACCGAACATCGGAGCTCGTAGCGCCGGCCGGCCCCTCCGGATCGGCCAGTACTTCTTTCAGCACCTCTTGACCACCGGGAAGAACGGTCCGTAACGGTGAAGGTCTTCGGGACGAATCCAGGAGCCGCGCAGATAATGGACCAGATGGGCCGGGAAGGCGTCCCGGGCGGTTTGCGGAACCGCCGCGCGCAATGTCGTAACAAACCGACATCCGGAAATCCGCGTTTCCGGCTTGCGCCGCCGCCGCCGGGTGGTATGGTAATGACAAACCCGAAACCCGGAGGAATTCGATGCTGGCCATCAACAGCGACATCTACAGTGCCGACGCCGCGCCCGAAGAAGTGATCGGAGCCATCGCCGCCGGCGGTTTTTCGCGCATCCACTGGTGCCAGCAGTGGTCGAGCGATCTGCTCTATCTGCCGGTGGAAATCCGGGCGATCCAACGGCTGTTCAACCGCCACGGCGTCCATGTCAACGGGGTTCACGCCTCGTGCGGACGGCTGCGCTTCTGCTGGTCGCCGACCGAATGGGTGCGCGACGCCGGCTTCGAGCTGGTGGTGAACCGCATGGAGTTCGCCGCCGAACTCGGCGGCGACAGCGTGGTCTTGCACGCTCCGACCCACCCCGAGAACCGCGCCGAGTGGGAGGTGGTGCTGCGTGTGCTCGACCGGCTGGAGGCGGTGTCGCGGCGGCTCGGAGTCCGCGTCGCGGTGGAAAATATGCCGCTGGACGCCAACGCCGGGCTCGAAGAGCTGTGGCGGCGTTATTCGCCGGAGTTTCTCGGCTTCTGCTACGACTCCGGCCACGGCAACCTCGGCGACTTCGGCGGCCTGGATTTCCTGGAACGCAACCTCGACCGGCTGACCATCCTCCACCTCAACGACAACGACGGCCATACCGGCGACCAGCATCTGCTGCCCGGCGACGGTTCGGCCGACTGGCCGCGGCTGGCCGCGCTGCTGGCCAAGTCGCCGTGCCGCGACAACGTCAACATCGAAGTGGCGATGCGCGGCTACGAAGGCGTTTCCGTCGCCGACTACCTCGCCCGGGCCCTGGCTGCCGCCCGGCGGGTCGAGGCGCTCATCGCGGCGGCTTGTTGAATTTCCGCCGCCACCGTCCCGGCGTCAGGCCGGTCAGGCTGAGGAAGTGGCGGTTGAAGCTCGACAGGGTGGCGAAGCCCGATCGGAGGGCGATTTCGCCGATCGGCCGGGCGCTTTTTTCCAGTTCCGCCTGAGCCATGGCGACCCGCAGCCGGGTCAGATAATGCTGCGGCGTCACCCCGGTCGCCGCGACGAAAAGCCGCCGGAAGTGGGTCAGTGACAGGTGGCAGCGCCGCGCCAGGTCGGGGATGGCGACCGCTTCGGCGTAATGGGCGCTCATCAAATTGATCGCCCGCCGGACCCGTTCCAGCGCCAGTGGATCGGAGTGGCGCGCTCCGGGCGACGGGAGGCGAGCCGCTTCGGCGAGCTCCGCCGCCGCCACCAGGGCCTGCCCGTGCAATTTCAGCGCGGCGGCCGGAGAAACGGCGTTGGCGAATTCGATCAATTTTTCCACCTCCCGGTACAGCGCCGGACGGGTGAGGACGCCGGAGGCGCTTGCGAGCTCCCGCCGCGCCGGCTCCGGCAGCAGCCGGCCGAAATCCAGATAACACCACACCCAATGGCTGCTGCTGCCCGGCACGCTGCGCGCCAGATGCGCCTCGCCGGCGGCGATGTAAACCACGTCGCCGCCGCGGAAAGGCAGCAGCCGCTCGCCGATGGCGAAGACTCCGGCGCCGTCGCGGCACAACCCGATTTCCGGATAATCGTGGCGGTGCAGCCAGGTGATGGCCGCGTCGCGCTGCACCGCGTCGCCGCCGACGGCTCCGGGGAAATCGGCGCGCAGGGGAATCGGCGCGTCAAAAACCGGAATGTTTGGCGTTTTTTGCATAATTATTGGCGTTTTTTCGCTATCGAAATGGATGAATGTGCATTATACTATAATACCGCAACCA
>JAVBSD010000231.1:0-5405 GCA_031547325.1 Victivallaceae bacterium
CCTCCCAACGGCGAGCTTTTCCGCGTCGATGCCGTCCTCGTCGAGGATCGAGCCGCCGGAATCGGAGAGGGTCAGCACCTTGGCGCCGAGCTGGGTGGATTTTTCCGCGGCATACTGCGCCACATTGCCGGAACCCGAGATCAGGACCCGGCAGCCCTCGAAACAGCGGTTGCGGGTGGCCAGCATTTCGGCGGCGAAGTAGACGTCGCCGTAGCCGGTGGCCTCCGGACGGATCAGGCTGCCGCCCCAGCTGAGGCCTTTGCCGGTCAACACCGATTCATTGGCGTTGACGATTTTTTTGAACTGGCCGTAGAGGTAGCCGATTTCACGGCCGCCGACGCCGATGTCGCCGGCCGGCACGTCGGTGTCCGGGCCGATGTGGCGGTAGAGTTCGCGCATGAAGCTCTGGCAGAAATTCATCACTTCCAGATCGGATTTGCCCTTGGGATCGAAGTCCGAGCCGCCCTTGCCGCCGCCCATGGGCAACGTGGTCAGGCTGTTTTTGAACACCTGCTCGAAGCCGAGGAATTTCAGGATCGACAGATTGACCGACGGATGGAAGCGCAGACCGCCCTTGTACGGGCCGATGGCGCTGTTGAACTGGATGCGGTAGCCCTGGTTGACCTGGATTTCGCCCTTGGCGTCGACCCACGGCACCTGAAACATGATCGCGCGTTCCGGGATCACCATGCGTTCGAGGATCTTGTGGCGGGCATAGAGCGGCTCGGATTCCAGGAGCGGCGACAGCGTTTCGAAAACCTCGGTGACGCTCTGCAGAAATTCCGGTTCGCTCTTCGGGCAGTTTTTTTCCAGGTGGACAAGAACCTGTTTGGCGTAGGCATGCATCGGCATCGTCGTCATTCTCCCATGGTTGCGGAAATTATCGGTTATAACCAAGGATACTGCATGAAACGTGCCAGTTTCGGTTGTTTTGTTTAATGTGCTTACAATCAGCGAATTGGGATGTTTGATGGCGAATTTGATGCTACAAAAATGTAATACATGGGTTTCGATGTTACATTTTTGTCATTGCGTTGCGGTCCGCCTGATTACAAAAATGTGATTTGAAATAGATTAAATTCCATTTGACAACTTGACAGCGGCACGATTCCGGGGTATTGTGACAACATGCTGTGAAGTTTTATGGAGGAGCAACATGGCTGAATACAATGATGTGGTTCTGCCTCAGGACTATCCTGCCGGAATGCGTTTGGTTTCGGGCGACGTCGCCAACCGCACCTATATTTACCAGAGCGGTTCGCAGACGGTTTCCAACGGCGCTCAGGCCAATTCGACGGTCATCAGTTATGGCGGGCAGACCGTCCTGGCCGGCGGCCGGGCGACGTCCACGACCATCCTGTACAAGGGGACGCAGATTGTTTCGGGCGGCAGCGCCCTGACGACGCTGGTGTCGCAGGGAAGCCAGCTGGTGTATTCCGGCGGCCGGGCCGAGGGGACCACACTGTTTTCCAACGGCGTGATGCAGGTGTACTCCGGAGGGTTGAGCGTCGACGCGTACCTCGGAGTGTACGGCAGCCAGGTTCTCGGGGGCGGCGCTTCCGCCTCGGCCACCACGGTTCAGCAGGGCGGAATTCAGATGGTGGGTTCGGGCGGCGTCGCGCGGGCGACCTCGCTGTACGCCGGCGGTTCGCTGGCGGTGGCTTCCGGAGGCAGCGCCGCCGGAATCGTTCAGGAATACGGCGGGGCCATCGTTTTCAATATGTCCGGCGGCGACACCACCCGGCTCGACGGCGTCAACGACGACGGGCGGAATTTCCGTTATTCCGGCGGCGTCGCCAGCGGCTTCAAGCTTTACGGCGGTCCGGTCAATATGACTTCCGGCGCCTCCGCTTTGGACAATACGGTCGGCGGCGGAGCGATGCTGACGGTTTCCGCCGGCGCGTCGGCGATCCGGACGACGGTTGAGGGCGGAGGCTCCGTCGCGGTGAGCCAGGGCGGCGTCGCCAGCTCCACCACGATTCTCGCCGGCGGCTACGAAAAAATTTCTTCCGGCGGCGTCGCTTCCGGAACCGTCGTTTCCGCGCGCGGCAGCCAATCCGTTTCAATGTACGGCAGCGCCGTGAATACCGTGGTTGAATTCGGCGGCGTTCAGCGTCTTGAAAGCCTCGAAAGCTTGGCGACCGGCACCGAGGTTCGTTCCGGCGGCGTCCAGTCGGTTCTGCTTTACGCCTCCGCCGCTTCGACCACGGTCATGAGCGGCGGCCTGATGGCGGTCGACGCCGGCGCCTACGCCACCGGCGTGGTGCGCAGTTCCGGCGGCGGCATCCGTTTTGCGGCCTCCTCCGGCGGCTGGAGCACGGTGATTTCCGGCAGCGACGGACACGGCGCTTTTTACTACAGCACCGGGCGCGCCTCCGGCTTTTTCATCGAGGGCGCGGGGCGGATCGACGTTTATTCCAACGCCTCGGTGGTCAATACCGTGGTTGCCAACGGCGGCATGATCGCGGTTTCCCAGGGCGGGATCGTTTCCGGGCTGGTGCGCAGTTCCGGCGGCGGGCTGGCCTTTGTCGTCCGTTCCGGCGACAAAACGGTGATTTCGGGCGCCAACGCCGGCGGCGGCGCTTTCCGTTATTCCGGCGGTTACGCGTCGGGCTTCGTGCTCGAAGGGGCCGGGGCGCAGATGGAGGTCCGTTCCGGCGGCATAGTTTCGGCGACCACGGTGCTCCATGGCGGGCTGATGATTTTTTCGTCCGGAGCGGTCGGGCGGGGGCTGGTGCGCAGCGCCGGCGGCGCTTTGGCCTTCGGCGTCCGTTCCGGCGACGGGACCATAATTTCGGGCAGCAATGCCGGCGGCGGCGGCTTCCGCTATTCCGGCGGGCTGGCCTCGGGCTTCGTCATCGAGGGACAGGGCGCGTCGATGACGGTATTTTCCGGCGGGACCGCCAGCGCGGCCGTCGTCGCGTCCGGAGGCATGCTCGTCATTTCCTCGGGCGGCGTGGCGCGCAATATCGAACGCCGTTCCGGCGGCGTGCTGCAGTTGCGGGTCTTTGCCGGCGACAGCCGGACGGTGATTGCCGGCAGCAACTCCGGCGGCGGCGGATTTCTGTGTTCCGGCGGCTCCGCTTCGGGGTTCGTGCTGGAAGCGGGCGGCGTGATGTCGATCTACGCCGGCGGTTCGGCGGTCGATACCACCATCCTGGCCGGCGGCAGCATGGTCGCGCTGGATGATTCGGTGCTCGGCGGGACGTTGTATCTCGGAGGGCAGGTGTCGAATTACACCGTGGTGTCGGGGACGATCGACGAATTGATTTTCGCGCCGGACGCCGCCAGCCGCGATGCGATGATTTCCAGCCTCGACGCGGTGACGGTGCAGCAGTTCACGCTCAGTGTCGCCTCCGACCAGGGACTCGGTGACTACATTCTGGCCATCAAGGCGGGTTACCTGGCCGTCGATTCCTTCGATTTTCAGGTCGGAGGCCGGGACGCGGGGCAGTTGGAGCTGAACCTGGTCCGGGTGGAAGGGGACCGCAAATATCTGTTGAACCGGCCGATCGACAATTCGTTGAATTTCCACATCCGTGAAATCGCTCCGGACAAGAGCGTCAAATACGATTTCAACGGGGACGGGGTCAGCGATGTGGCGATTTACGACGCGGCCTCCGGGCATGTGACGCTGCTGTTGTCGGTCGGGAATTCGGGTGAATTTTATTCTTCGGTGCTGGGCGGCGGCGGCGACTGGTCGCTGCTCGGCTACGCCGACATGAATGCCGACGGCATTTGCGATGTGGCCTGGCAGCATGCGTCGGGGTCGGTGGGGGTATGGCTGGGCAACGGGGAGGGGAATGCCTTTGACTTTGAGGCGATCGCCGGCGCCTCTTCCGACTGGAGTTTCGGCGCGCTGGGGGATTTCAACGGCGACCGCGCCGCCGATGTGTTGTGGCGTCATGAATCGGGTTCGGTCCTCGACTGGCTGAGTGCGTTCGATATGGACAGCCCCTACGGCGGCGACCGGATGATTGCCGGCGCCGATCCGACGCAATGGCAGTTCCTCGGCGTCGGCGACGTCAACGGCGACGGCTGCGACGACGTTTTGTGGCGTTACAGCGCTTCCGGCGCGGTGGGCGCCTGGCTGACCAAGGACGGCACGTACAGCGCCTGGGAGGATCTTGCGGGGGCTTCCGTCTCCGACTGGACTTTCATCGGGACCGGCGATTTCTCCGGCAACGGCTACGACGATCTGATCTGGCAGCACACCAAGGGCAACGTCGCGTATTGGGCCAACGGGCCGGACGGGATGACCTCCGGGGTGCTGACCCTGGACAAGGATATGCGCGGTTGGAGCATCGCCGGCCTCGGCGACTACGACGGCAACGGCCGGGCCGACATTTTGTGGAGCGACGGCGACGGCGGTTACGGCGCCTGGCTGACCAAGGAGAACCAGATCCAGGTCGACCGCTGGCTTCAGATCGCGTAATCCCAAGGAAGCCCGAGCGGGAGCGAGGGCGGCCGCGGCATTAGCCGCGCGTCAATTACCCCAAGACAGTCGGTCCGCCGTTAAAAAAACTCGGGTTTTTCTTCCGGGTCGACGGGGCGCGGGCGGCTGGAGAAGTGGATCAGCAGCCCGGCGACCAGGACGACGAATATGAACGAGACCGCGAGGGTCTTGGTCCAGGAGCGGCGGATTTCCCGCACCGCTTGGGGGATGACTTCCAGCCGCACGAAGCCGCCGATCCGGTTCGACAGCTCGGGGTAATCGGCCGGGGAGCCGGCAAAGCGGTCGGAATTGTAGGCGGCGAAAGCTTTGGCGATTTTCTTGAAATCTTCATAGTTTCCGGGGGCGATCAGGAATTGTTCCGCCAGCTGGCGGGCCAGTTCGGAAGCCCGTTTGGCGGCGAATTCGCCGATTTTGTTCAGCGCCTTGTCGCCGAGTCTGTCGACCGCCCCGGAGAGTTCGGCGAGCTCCGCCGGCATTCCGGCGCGCCAGCGTTTCCAGGCCGCCTGCAGGTCCGCGTCGGCGTCCGAGGCCAGGCAGAGGGTGGCGTACACCAGGTCGGCGCCGGCATGGCCGAGTTTGACAAAGTATTCTTCGCCGGCGCCGTCTTCGATGACGCCGCGCTGGTAGGCGCGGTCGCATCCGTCGGCGACGCCGATGGCGGCGGCAAAGAGGATTGCCGCGACCGCGACCGCCAGCAGCGCCAGGACGCAGACCGCCTTGGAAACCGCGCCGCCAATCCGGCGGCGGCGGTCGAGACTCAAAAGAACGCAGATGCCGACGCCGGCCAGGATGCCGCCGAGCGTCCACCACCCGATGACCCTGATCCCCAGCGCCACGGCCTCCGGCGCCTGCTCCATAATGTTGTCGATATGTTTGTTCATCGCGTTTACAATACCGCCTGGTTCGCTTTTTGTCAAGCGGATCAGGCGCTGTTGCGGCGGAACCAATT
>JAVBSD010000467.1:0-6878 GCA_031547325.1 Victivallaceae bacterium
TCGATGAGGCGGATATGGTTTTTTACGGGATGTTCGATCCGGGAAACATAGAGGATATACGGCTTCCCCTCCAGCCCCATGCGCCGGGGCCAATCCGAAATCTCCCCGCCCTCCTCCGGCAATGAAAGCCCGTTGTAGGCCACCGTGATCTTCTCCGGCGCAATCCGCCAGCATTCCCGCAGGTCCCGGGCCGTGGATTCGCTGATCGCCAGCACCGAATGCGCCGAACGCAGAAAAAACGGCAGAACACGGTTCAGGTAAAACAGCCGGACCCGGTCGTATTTCGCATCCATATGCAAATAAGACAGATCGTGAACCACTGCGACGGTGAAGACCGGATAAAAGAAAAACGCCCGGCGGTTGGCCGCTGCGATCAGGCAGAAATCGCACTTCTGCCGCCGCGCCACAAAGGGCAAAATCAGCAAATGATGAACCATGGACAGCAAGGGACGGCAGGCCCAGCGCGGAACCGAAACCGTCTTCAGCCCCGGAAAATGCTCCGCGGCGTCCGGCTCGACCAGCAGCGTCAGCTCGTGTCCCCGCCGGGAAAGCTCCTTGACCACCTGGCGGATATACACCGAAATCCCGGATTTCCCCCCGTCGAAAGGAATGCATGAAATAACGATTTTCACCGGACCGCCTCAATCAATCGTTCCATATGTTCCAGAAAACGCGCCCGGGAAAATTTTCCCCCGGCCAGCTCGACGCCGTGCCGCCCCATCGCGCTCCGCGCTTCCGGCCGCCCGGCCAGATCGTCGACCGCGGCAGCCATCCCGGCGACGTCGCCGGGCTTCACGGCGACGCCGTTCCAGCCGTCGCGCAGCCATTCGTCCACCCCGCCCACCCGGAATGCCACCACCGGCACCCCGTGGGCGGCGGCCTCCAGCCCGACCAGGCCGAAAGGCTCCTGCCAGCGGAACGGCAAAACCACGATGTCGGCCTCCAGAAACAGGCTTTCCGGAGACGGATGCCAGCCGGCGAATTCGCAGGAGCCGTTCCACTTCGCCCCGGCGGCCAGCCGCTCCATCATGGCGCGGTCTTTGCCGTCTCCGGCGACCACGGCGTGAAACGGCGTCCGCAATCGCGACAACACCCGGAGCAAAAGGTCGGTCCCCGTGCCCCGGATCAACTGTCCGAGAAACAGCAGCCGGACGCGGCCGGGTTCCCCGGCGGCGCGCGGCGCGGCCACGGGCAGATCGATGAACGGAGGAATCAAATGACAGCGCTCCGGCGCAAACCCGTTGGCCAGCAGCCGTCCCCGCATGAACTCCGACAGCACGATCGCGGGAAGCCGGCGCAGCCGCTCCAGCCGGCGGCCGAATTCGCCGGTCCCGGGCAACCTCCGCGAACGCAGCGCGTCCGGCAGCGTACAGCACGCACACCGAACCGTTCCCCAGGCCCGGCGGCAATTTTTCCGTCCCCACGGCGAATAATAATGCCGCCGGGGACAATACGCGTCGTGATCGTGGGCCACAAATACCAGCTTCCGCCCGAAGGCGGCCGCCAGCGCGACCAGCGTCTCGCAATCCAGAGGCTTGTGCAATACCGCCAGTCAAAATTCACCTGCCCGTTGCAGCGCTTCGGGCAGCGCTGCAACGCGGTCGAACCCCTCACCGAACGCCGCCCGGTTCCGCCCGTCCCGCCCGCCGGCGAACCAGACTTCGAAGCCGTGCCGCCGCAACGCGCCGGCGGCCTGCCAGGCGTAACGCTCGATGCCGCCCTCGAAGCCGGCGGCGTCGCCGATAAAAAGAATTTTACCCTTCATCCGGCAACAGCTCCCGGTAGGTTTGAAGTAATTTTTCCGCCATGGCGTCCCAGGAATACTCCCGCACCGCCAGCCGCGCGCCGGCGACAATGCGCTCCCGCAGCGCCCCGTCGCCGGCGAGCCGGTCGTAGGCCTCCGCCAAAGCCGCCGGTTCCGCCGGATCGAACAGCAATCCGCTTTCCCCGTCCCGCACCAGCGTCCCCAGTCCGCCGACCCGCGACGCCAGCACCGGAATTCCCGCCGACCACGCCTCCAGCACCACGATGCCGAAGGGCTCATGCAGCGACGGCAGGATGAACACATCGCCCGCCCGGTACGCGGCGGCCAGCCGCGGGTCGTCCGGCCTGAGCCCGGGAATCAACGTCAGCCGGTCCGCCACCCCCGCGGCCCCGGCGGCGGCGAAAATCTGTTCGCAATACCATTCCGAGGTCACCGGCCCGACCAGCAGCAAATGAACGTCGTCCCCGCGCCGCGCCAGCGACGCCAGGAGCCCGACCAGAAGCAACTGATTTTTCTGGTAATCGATCCTGGAGACGCAGAGCAGCACCCGCCGGGACGGCGGAATGCCGTATTCCCGGCGAATCTCCTCCCCGTCCCCCGCCTCCGCCCGGAAACGGTCGACATCGACCCCGTTCGGCAGCAGGCGGACCGCCTGTTTGCCCCCGCGCCGGAGCAGCGCGTCATACTCGTTCCGCCCGACGCAGAACACCGCGTCCATCTCCGCGACCGGGTCGCGGCGGCGGCCGGTCAAACGTTCCCACAGCCCGCCGTAGTGCAATTTCCCCTTGACCGGCCGCAACATTTTTTCAAGCTCGGCGGCCGGAACCTCCGAGTAGCCGCCGTGCAAACTGACGCAGCAGGGAATGCCGCAGGCCCGCGCCGCCTCCAGCGCGATCCCGGCAATCCGCCCGCCGGAATGCGCGTGAATCAGGTCGTAACGCCCCCGGATCAAAGCTTTTTTGAGCGCCCGCGACCAGGGATTCCCGCCTTTTTTGTCCAGCGCGGCCCGTCCGTCCGAAGTCAGCCCCAGATAAGGATAGCAATAGGGGTAACGCCGGACCGGCACCCCTTCGATCACCTCGTCGCCCGGATGCGACAGCGCGGCGGTGGCCAGGATTTCCGCGTCGACGCCCCGGTTGCGCAAAGCCCGCGCGGTGTGCCATACCACATTTTCGGTCCCGCCCCATTCCTCGAAGGTGAAACGCCGTATGACGTGGGCGACCCTCATCGCGCGGCCTCCTTCATCCAATCCCGGGCGCCGCGCATGAAGCAGACCCGCTGCCGGAACCGGCGGAGCGGAGCGGCCGGGAAATAACGCCAGGCCGACGGACGGACGGCGAGAAACGCGAAATCCCGCAGCGTCTCCGCCACGACCTGCCGGGCGACGGTCAGCGCCCCCGGCGCTTCACCGAAAATTCGGGCGGCGGCGCGGCCTTCGTTGTAAAAACGCTTCCGCACTTCGGCGGCGGTGTAATTGTGGGAATGCTCCACCCTGGCGGAGCTCACATAACAGAGCCGCCCTCCCCGGCCGACGCACCGGTAGGCCCACTCCACATCCTCCGAATACTGCAGCTCTTCGCTGAACGGATATTGCAGCAACTCCTCCCGCCGGACGGCCGAAGAGGCCAGCGAAAAGAAAAACTTCCACTTCGCCGCCGTCCCCCCGTCGCCGAAGGCCCGGAGATGATCCTTGCGCACCAGCGGCTCCGCCGTTTCCCGGGGCAGTTGATTGCCGAAGGTCGCGCCGACGGCGGCATCCTCCAGCAGCGGAGCGGTCAGCTTCGCCAGGTAATCCTCCCCCTGCGGCACCGCGTCGGCGTTGTTGAACACGACGATCGCCCCGCGGCAATGGCGTACCGCGTAGTTGAGGGTTTTGCCCGGCACATAACCGCCCTCCGGCCGCCCGATCCGGCGGACGGAGGGGAAGCCGGCGATGATCTCCGGCGTCCGGTCCGTCGAAGCATCGTCACAGCTGACAATCTCGAACTCCGGAACGCCGCGCTGACTCAGCAGCCGTTCCAGCGTCAACGCGATGAACGGCTCGTCATTGTGCGACCGGACGACGACGCTGAGTGATGGCGGCATGGCTGACAATCAGCTGTGAAAGCTTTTCAGCGCCTTGTCCACGTCGTCGAAGATCTCGAAAACGCGGTAGACCTTGGAAATGTCGAAGACGATCCGCGGCTTGGGCTGCAAACAGGCCAGCTTCACCGTCCCGCCCATGGAAACCGCCTTTTGCAGCAGCGACACCAGCGCGCCCAGGCCGCTGCTGTCGATGTGGTCCATGCCGCTCAAATCGAAAAGCAGTTCCTTGTTTTCATTCAGCCATTCCAGCACGGTCGACTTGAATTCCTCGGCATTGGCCGCCACCAGACGTCCCTGAATGCTGATCTTACCGACGTTGCCGACTCTTTCGAAATGATACTCCATGTTACCCCTCCTTGTGTTTTGTCAGGTTGACAGTGTTGCGAATCACGGCGAATATTTTCAGCCGCCCTTTCGGCGGCACCAACCAATACAATGAGCAAACCCCGTACAGGATTCCGCCGCCGGCCGCCGCGATCAGCAGCAGCGCCAGGTCGGAGAACCCGGAACCCCAGTACGCCTTTTCCCAATACAGAAACGCCGTCATCGGCAGAGCGGCGGCCAATGGCCGCCACACCGTGTTGCTCAGCAGCGCCGGCAGCGCGATCCCCGTCCGGCGCCGCATGCGCGGCAGAATGAAAAAAAACGTGCCGCCGAATTTGACCGCCAGCGCGCTGACCACCACCGCCGTCAGCCCGAAACGCCACAGCCCGACGATCGACAGCGTGATAAAGACGACGCATTCGATGATGACGACCCAGGAGAGAAAACGGTGCTGGTCCGCCATCAGCAGATATTTTTCCGGAATCGCCCGGAACACCAGTCCCAGGTAAATCGACAGCACCATGATGCGGCAGATCAGCACCGCTTCCGGCATGTCGACGTTGAACAGCAAACGCATCAAAGGCTCCACGAAAAACAGGATGCCGACGCTCATGCCGGTAGCCAAAAAACTGTTCCAGCGCATCGATTTGAGCAGAATTTCCGCCAGGTGGCGGTGTTTGTTTTTGGCATGCAGCATCGCCGAAAGCGGCGCCACATTTTCCTGGTAGGGCGAAGTGAACTGCCCCATCAGGGTCGGCAGGCGGCCGCCGATCTGGTAGACCGCGTTCGCGTTGAGCCCGCAGAATATCCCGATCAGCAAAGGCGAGCTCCGCGCCCACAGCAACCGGGCCATGCTGGTCAGGTAGACGAACCCGCTGAAGTTGAAGATCTCGCGGCACAGCCCCCGGTCGAACACCAACCTGATCCGCATCCCCGGCACCAGCCGCCGGACACAGAACCACATCGCCAACTGGGTCAGCGCCGTCAGCGCCAGCGTAAAGACGATCAGCGTAGCCATCCCCCCGTGGCAGGCGAAAATAACCAGGATGCCGGCCAGCTCCACCAGCTTCGCGCCGATGCTCAGATAGTTGCGCCAATACAGCTGCTGCAGCCCGACCAGGATCTCCTGGAACATGCCGAAGGGGAAAATCAACGCCGAACCCGCCCCGAACAGCAGGAAACACCACCGGATGTAGGCGAGCTTTTCCGGCGGCGTATCCTCCAGGCTCAACAGGAATTCGATGAAATACGCCCCGATCCCGGTGCCGATCAGAATGACCGACGCCATCATCATGTGAAAAATGAAAATCGTGGAAATCAAACGGTTGTAGCGGTCGAGATCGGTGCGCCACAACTGGGTCGAGGTGCTCTTCTGGGCCGCCGCACCGAGCCCGAAATCCAGCAGCAGAGAATAACAGAAAAATGCCCACAGCAGCGCCCACAACCCGTAGTATTCCGTCCCGAGACTGCCGATCAGCCACCGGGTCACCAGAATCCCCTGCGCCAGCTTGACCAGCATATTCAGGTAATTCGTCACCGTATTTTTGACCAGGGGAATTTTCATCGCGCCTCCCCGATCCGGTCCGTCATCAGCCGGAAATAATCGGCGACCCGGTTCACATCGCCGGGAATCTCCGCCGTCGACAGGATCGCGGCGGCCGAATCGGCATCCTCCGGCGCATAGCCGTGCATGCCGCTCAACGGAGCGTCCCCCATATCGGAGGGCACCAGCTGGAGCCCGGGATTGAGCAGAAAAATCGCCTCCCCGAAACGGCGGTCATCCCGGTAAATCCCGTAGCGCTCCTCCTCCGCCCGGCTCAGCCGGTGTCCCGAAGCACTGAATTCCTCCATCACGCGCGACAGAATCTCCTCCGCCCCCGGGCGCAGAAAATACAGCCGCATCATGGTCGAATCGAAACAAGCGCCGTAATCTTTGCCCCGCACCAGGCCGGTTCGACGGATCGCCTCCTGCAGGTCGACGCACCCCTTGAGCGGCGTCATGCCGTGGTCGGAGAGCACGGTGAGCCGGAAGCTCCGGGTATGTTCGCGGCAGAGAGCCAGGAGTTCCCGGAGCCGTTCCGCATATCCGTCGAGCGCCCGTCCGATCGCCGCCGTATCGTTCACGTCGCGGTGCTGCACGCCGTCGAAAGCCGCGGTGTAGAGAAAGATGAAATCGCATTTTTCCTCTTCGATCAGCCGCCGCCCGATCTTGAGATTCTCCGCATCGCCGAGCCGCCAGTCGGAAATATGAAACGCGAGCGGCGTCTCCTGCAGCACGTCGCGGAGATTCCGGCAGGGCGCCATGCCGCCCGCCGCGAACAAATCCCGTTTTTCGCAGTAGTCCATATCCGCCAGATGCTCGAACGGCATCCGGTAGAGCTGGAAATAACCGGTGAACCCCAGAACCCGCTTGACCATGCGCGACAGCCGGTTGCGCACCCGCCCGCGATTCCACAGAAATCCGGGCCGCAGCAGCCAATGCAAATATTTGAACGCCCCGAACGGAGAATGCGCCGGATCGTAGCAGAACAGCCCGAGGTGGCCGTGTTCGTCCGGCCGTTTGCCGGAGAGGATGGTCGGAATCGCGCTGCTGGAATATCCGAACTGCATCTCGGCTTTTTTCCGGAACGGCAGCTCGTCGCGGAGAAAACCGTGTTCCTCCGCGATGCGCCATCCCAAAGCGTCGATGAATATGAAGATTTCC
>JAVBSD010000486.1:0-2529 GCA_031547325.1 Victivallaceae bacterium
CTTCACATCGACCGGAATCCGGCGGATTGACCAACCCGCCGGAAACACTCTTTGGAGATCGCGTGTTTTACTTCCGGAACGAATCGCTGAAGATGGCCCGCACCGCCTCGGAATCGGCCTCGACCGGCGCCATCGACAGCATCAAGGGCAGCGACGGCGTCTCAAAGGTCAGCCGGACCAGCTTGTCGAGGTCGCCGACCGAGAAGCCGACATCGTCGAGTTTCTGCGGCACGCCGCAATCGCACAGCCAGGCGGCCACGCCGGCGGCGGCCAGGTCGGCTTCGCCGGGCTCTCCGGCCAGGCCCGGCGCCAGCGGCGCCAGCAAAGCGGCCATACGCTCCGGCAGCGCCGGATAAACCCGCCGCACCACCGCCGGCAGCAGGACCGCCAGCCCGAGCCCGTGGGACAAATCCGGCTTGACCGCGCTCAGCGGATGCTCCAGCGCGTGGGTAAAATGCAGCAGGCTGTTGTCGAAACTGATCCCGCCGAGCAGCGAAGCGTAGAGCAGGAAATAACGCGCCTCCAGGTCGCCGGAATCGGCCATCGCCCGCGGCAGGTAACGCGCGACCAGACGGATGGTTTCGGCGGCCAGGGTGACGGAGTAGGGATTGGCGATCTTCGAGGTGGCGGCCTCGACCGCGTGGTTGACCGCGTCGATGCTGACGAAACGGGTCTGCTCCGGCGCCAGGCCGGTCATCAGCTCGGGATCGTCGATCGCCCAGGTCGGATAGATGCAGTCGTAGGCGATCGCCGGCTTGTATTCCCGATCCGGCAGCGTCACCACCGCGAACCGGTTGACCTCGGTGCCGGTCCCGTGGGTCAGGTTGATCGCGGCGATCGGCACCGCGTGCTCGGGAATGAACTGGTATTCGTAAAGATGCGCCGCCGTTTCGGTCGGGTAGTCGAGCAGGATCGCCGCCGATTTGCCGGCGTCGATCGGACTGCCGCCGCCGATGGCGATCACCGCCTTGGCTTTGGTCTTGCGCCCGAGCCTGGCCGCTTCGTCGACCTGAACGGTGGTCGGATTGGGGGTGATCCGGTCGTAGAGCGCGTACTGAATCCCGGAGGCGGCCAGGGCTTTTTCGACCTTGTCCCAGGCGCCGGTCGATTTGTAGGCGTTTTTGCCGGTGACGACCAGCACCGAATCGACGCCGCGTCGCTTCAAAACCGCGGCGATTTCGGCGATCCGGTCGATCGCGCCGCAGCCGAAATAGACTTTACCGGCCGAACGTATTTCCTGAACCCGACGGATATCGATGGACTGTTCCAGCATGACGCACCTCCTCTTTCGCGTTGACGCAAGCCGTTGCCAATATATCATAACCGGAGCGAATTTGCAAATAAATATTTCCCGTCACGGCAGGGTACGGCGGTATTCCCGGGGCGACATGCCGTAGAGGACGCGGAATTTTTTGGCGAAGTAGTTGGAATCGCGGAAGCCGGCCGCCTCGGCGACCTCGGCGATCGAATGCCGCCGGTCGGCCAGCAGCTCCGCCCCCCGCCGCAGCCGCAGCTTGACCAGATAGTCGATCGGCGTGTCGCCGGTCGCCTGGCGGAACAGCCGCAGCAGATTGTTCGGACTGGTCCCCGCCGCCCGGGCGATGCGCGCCAGGGTCCAGCGCCCGGTGAAATCGCGTTCGAGCCGGCTGATCACCTCGCCGAGCCGCACCAGCGCCGCCCGGTTGCCGGCGTGCTGGCTGGCGTGGTGCCGCGATACGAAGGTGATGAGTTCGATCAGAATCCCCAGCGCCGCCGCCTCGAAACCGGCTTCGCGCTCCCCGAGCTCGCTCGCCAGCCGCCGCGCCATCGATTCGGAGGCCGCCAGTCCCGCCTGGTCCAGATGCAGCCGGTGCTTGAAATTGCGGCGGTTCCGGAGCGACGGTTCGAGCCGGAAAATCACCTGGTAGCCGGGCAGCTTGCCGAAAAAACGCCGCGGCAGCGGCAGCCGCCCCGGGTCGAAAATCACGTTGATCATCTCCACCGCAGACTCT
The DNA here is from genome assembly GCA_031547325.1 of Victivallaceae bacterium. Lineage (GTDB taxonomy): Bacteria > Verrucomicrobiota > Lentisphaeria > Victivallales > Victivallaceae > JAVBQJ01. Next base: position 1,992 of record JAVBSD010000486.1, read on the forward strand.
TCCCGGAAGAAATGTTCGCAGTAGCCCTGGAGCAGAAAAACGTCGCCCGGCGACACCGGATATTCGATTCCGTTGACCACCTGCGTCCCGGAGCCGCCGGTGACGATCACCAATTCGGCGAAATCGTGCAGATGCGGCAGCAAAGTATAGTCCTTTTCATGCTGCGGAAGCCCCGAATCGCGAATGATCCGGACCGCGATCGGACACTCATCCGAGGCGAAATAGTTCTTGCCGGCGGCAAGGATGGCGTCCGGGTTGGTCATAATGGTGATATAATACTCCTTTTTGGCGATTTTTTCAAGGAAAAGGCGGTGATAAAGTGGTAAATTCATTGTAACCCAATTTATGGAGGTTATGAATGGAATACAATCAAGGCTGTATCACCAAGCGTTCGATGCCCTTCTGGTGCGTCGGCAACCCCTGCGCCGATCCCTTCGGCGGCGCGGTGCTGAACAAGATTTCTTCGCTCGAAGTTGCGGAAATTCTCAACCGCACCGCCAAGGCCGGCTACTTTGAAATGACCTCGGCCCACGACGAC
>JAVBSD010000113.1:0-2978 GCA_031547325.1 Victivallaceae bacterium
GCTTGGGCGCCCACGGCGCCCCCGCCGCAATCGCCTCCAGCGTCAGCTCGCGCCCCCCGAGTCCGTGCGCCAGGATCACCGCCGGCGCTTCCACGGTTTCCCCGGAAGCCAATCGCACCCCCGTGCAGCGCCCCCCCGAAACCGACGGCGCCGCCACCCGGCAATCGAAACGGAATTCCCCGCCCAGCTCCACGATCTTGCGCCGCAGGTTCCGGATGATCCCGGGCAGGCGGTCGCTGCCGAGATGCGGACGCTTGAGATAGGCGATCTCCTCCGGCGCGCCGCCGGCAAGCAGCTCGGCTATCACCCAGTCGGCCAGGGGATCGCGAATGCGGGTATACAGTTTGCCGTCGGAAAAGGTCCCGGCCCCGCCTTCGCCGTACAGATAGTTGCTTTCGGAATCGAGCTCGCGGCTCTTGTGGAAGCGCGCGATGTCTTTGGCGCGGCGTTCGACCTCGCGGCCGCGTTCGAGCACCACCGGCCGCGCTCCCGCCAGCGCCAGCGCCAGCGCCGCGAACAAACCCGCCGGCCCCGCGCCGACCACCAGCGGATGACGCAGCGAAACGGCCGCGGGCAATTCCAGGCTCGCCGCCGCCGCCGCCGGCCACGGTGCCAGGCCGGTCGCCGGCGCGGACTCGGCCAGCTCCAGCGCCAGCGCGTAAACCAGTTCGGGATGGCCGCGCCGGGAATCGACGCTCTTGTTGAGAATCCGGTAGCCGATCAGCACTTCCGGAGCGATCCGCAACGCGCCGCGAATCGCTCCCGCGAGGTTGCGGTCGACTTCGACGCCGCTCCCGCGGCATTCCGACGCGGCCAGCCGCAGTTCATCGAGCCGAACCATCATGATTCGCCGAAAACCACCGCCCGGAACACCGACAGCTCGGCGTCGGGACGCCGCCACGCGTCGGGCGGCAAACCGGCCTTGCGGCAGAGAAAAAAGTACGTGGTCTCCCGGTCCCACCCCTGCTCCGGAGCCACCTGCGGCAGAAAAACCGCGCTCCGCCCGTCGACCCGGAGGATGATTCCCTCCGCGCCGACCTGAAAGTCCCCGGGCGAAGCGATGCGCTCCGGCGGAGTGAGCACCGAAATCTCCAGGGAAATTTCGGCCATCTCGTCGAGATCCACCGGTTCGAAGCGCGGATCGTGGAAGGCCGCGTTCAAGGCGTTGCGGCGAATGTTCTCCCCCAGAGGCTCGGTGGCGATGAGGCTGCCGATACAGCCGCGCAGCGCGCCGCCCTCGGAGTGCAGCGTCACGAAACAGGCCCCGGGACGCTGCAAAATCCCGGTCGGGTCCTCGGGCTCCGCCAGCTTGTCGTCATACAAATAGGCCGTCACGGCGTCGCGCGCCAGCTTGAGCATCATTTGTTTTTCTTCGGAGGAAATTTCGTTTTTACCACTCATGAAGCGCCTCCATGCTACACCTTCTGCCGGGTGATGCGCCACAGGCCGTAGCCGAGAAACGCCAGCGTCGGCGCCGCCCCCGCGATGAAGGGATTGAGCAAACCGCGCCGCCCGATAATCATGAACCCCTCCGAAACCACCACATAAGCGACGATCACCACCACCGCGACGATCACCGCCATCAGAATTCCCGAACGCTCATTGCGCGCCGCCAGCGGAATCGCCAGAAAGGCCGCCAGAAAACACGACAACGGAAAGGTCAGGCGGTACCAGAAGATGGTCATGAATTCCCGGCGCAGCCCGTCGGGCATGTTCTGGGTCTTGGTCAGAATCCGCCACACCGCCCAGATCGGCAGTTCCTTCATATCCTTGAGCGAATCGAGGATTTCCGCCGGGGTTTCGGTGATTCCCTCCACCGCCATCTCCCGCCGGTAGGCCGGAGGCGAAACCAGCCCGGAAGTGCTGCGCTTCTGAACCATGACGTCATGGAAAACCCACCCCCCGGACGGCGAATAGTTGACCCGGTCGGCGCTGAGCTCCTCGTAGACCACCATCTTGTCCCCGTCGAGCTTGCGCAATTTCAAATTGACCGACGAAAACTCCCGGTCATTGTCGATCACCTCGAAAAGCCACAGCCGCCGCTGGTCCGGACTGAGATAAATCAGCAGCCGCTGGTCGTTGGCGATCTCCCCGTCGCCCTTGGTCATCGCCAGCTTGAGCGCCGTCGCCCGCCGTTCGGCGTAGGGAACGAAGGTTTCGTTGAGATAATAGTTGACCCCGGTCACCGCCAGCGCCGCCGCCATGATCGCCCCGCCGCAGCGGAAAAGCGACAGCCCTCCCGCCCGCATCGCGGTCACTTCGTGGTTTTTGCCGAAGGCCGCCATCGTCCACATGCACCCCAGCAGCACCGAAATCGGCAGCACAAAACGGATGTTGCCCGGCAGCTTGAGCAAAAAATAGTAGATGATCTGCGACATCGTCGACTTGCTCTGCTTGTCGATCAGATCGGAGAGGTCGTTGAACACGTCGCCGGTGACGAAGAGAATCGAAGCCAGGAGCATGATCACTCCGAACTTGATCAGAAACTCCCGCAACACGTAGCCGTCAAGGGTCGGCAGCCGCGTCCAGTTGCGCGGCATCCGCAATTCGAAGACGGTTTTCTTCATGGCGTCCCCGGAGCCCTCCGGCCCTGGGCGGCGGCCACATCGTCGATGATGCGGTCCAGATCGAGTTCGGGACGCCAGCCGAGCAGCTCCCGAATCGCCGAAGTATCCGGCCGCCGCCGCCGCATGTCCTCAAAACCGGCCGCATAGGCCCGATCGTAGGAAACGAACTCGATCGGCGAATCGCTCCCGAGCCGCGCTTTGATCCGCCGGGCCAGCTCGGCGATCGAAACCAGCTCGGTGCCGCCGATGTTGTAAATCCTGCCCACCGCTTCCGGAGCGGCGAAAATCCCCGCCAGCGCCCGCACCGTGTCCGCGACGTGGCAGAAGCAGCGCGACTGCTCGCCGTCGCCGTACACCTGGATCGGCCGGCCCGCCAGCGCCCTGGCGACCATCCGCGGAATCACCATGCCG
>JAVBSD010000191.1:0-3839 GCA_031547325.1 Victivallaceae bacterium
CTGCTGGGCCGCAGCCGGCTCTGGAACAACGACCGTTTCCTGGCCTGGCTGGCGCGAGACCGGTTCATCCCGGCGTCGGAGCTAACGCCGTTTCACGAAGCACTCCGGGTCGAGGCGAAAAAACAATTTTTCCTGCTCACGGACAAGGACGAGGAGGCCGGATGGGATTTCCCCGAAACCTGGATCGGGCCGCTGGACTGGGTCGGCCGCATGCCGTCGTTCGAGGAAAGCGCCGACGATCCTTCGCAACAGGGTGAAGTCTATGTGATGTCGAACCGGTGGCTGATCTCTTACCGCTCGCAGATGCAGCTCCGGATGTCGGCCGTTCCGGCATGGATTCGCGGGCCGTTGATGCTCGGGCATCTGTTTTCGCGGGAGCCCTCTCCCTTCGAGGATGCGGTATTCGATTTTTATCGAGGGGGAAAAAGCCTGGATGACCGCGACAACGACCGGCATTATGTGATGAAGCGGATCGACGACACCGAGCGTTTCCAATCGCCGGAAACCCTGGTCCGGGAAGAAATCGTCTGGAAGGTTGCGAGCGACCCGTGGCCGAGCAAAGCTTCCACCGATTTGAAAAGCACGCAATCCCGAACGCCGTATCCGCCGGGAACGAAACTCGATTATACGCGATTTTTTTTACAGCTTGGAGAATAAACGATGCGGAAAATCATTTTAAGTTTGTTGTTGCTGGGCTTCCTTCAGCCGCACCGGATTTTGGCGGACGACAAGGCGGCGGATGATACGGCGACCTGGACTCAGAGCGGCACCCTGCCCCTCTCGTTCGTCGCGGCGAAAAATCGTGTCAGGGCGAAAATGACCGCCGCCGGATACACCGAAAAACATGAGATCAAAATGGGAAAAAAAGAAGACCGCTCCCTGATCCTGTGGGAAAAAGATTCCGAAAAAATCATTTATATGCTCTGGAAAATCGACATCGGCAAGACCGGCTATTCATGGGGGGAATGGAATGCAGAATCCTAAAAATAAAGGATTCCCGATTTTTTCCTTTGCCTCGTTGAGCGACCGGGGCCTGGCCCGCGACAACAATGAGGACGCGTTGATCTGCCTGCCGGCCGAGGGGTGTTTCGCGATTGCCGACGGCATGGGCGGCGGCGAGGCCGGCGAAATCGCCAGCGCCATGGTCGTGGAAGCGATCGGGCGGGCCATTTCCGGCTTCGCGCACGAGTCGCCGGGAGAACGCAAATACACATTGCAGCAGGCATTGCATAAGGTACACGGACAAATCGTCTCCTACATGGCAAAACACCGCTTCACGGCGATGGGCAGTACGCTGGCCCTTCTGCTTTTTGATTCCTGGGATTCGGGACGCGCGCTGATTTGCCATGTCGGCGACAGCCGGGCCTACTGTCTGCGCGGCGATGAGCTTTTCCGCATCACCAACGATCACAACGTGATGACTGAAATCTCCATGCGCCGGCGCGGCTCCGCGGATCAATTGAAAAATGGGCCATGGCGCAACGTCTTGACGCGCGTCATCGGGTCATCGCAGACATTATTTCCGGAATGGACACCCTTCGCCGTATGCCGGGGAGATGTGCTCCTGCTGTGCTCCGACGGCGTCACCGCCATGATACCGGATGAAGCGCTAAAGGCCATTCTGAGCCGGAGCGCCTCTCCTGAAACCATCGTCGACTCGTTGAAAAAAGCCGTTTATGACGCCGGCGCCAAAGACAATTTCAGCGTGATCTGCCTGATTGTCAACCGCCTGCCTCCTCCGTTCGCCCCCGCTCCGGAAGAGCTGGTAGAAAGCAATCTCTTATTGAAAGTATCCGAAGAAAGGATTGAGTATGGAATCCGCTGACGCCAACTCTTTTCTGGTCCTGTTCCTGGCCCCCGTCAAGGCGTTTCTGGAAGACGACGATGTTTCGGAAATTCTGATCAACGGACCGCGCCGGATCTATATTGAAAAAAACGGCAAACTGCTCAAAACGGAGGCGGCCTTTCCCAGCGAGCAAAGCTTGCGCGCCGCCGCCGCCAACATCGCCAAATCGGTGGCCAGAATGCTGAGCGAGGACCACCCCCGGCTCGACGCCCGGCTTCCCGACGGCAGCCGCGTCCACGCGGTAATCCCGCCGCTCAGCCGCTCCGGCACGACGATTGCGATCCGGAAGTTCAAGCGGGACACCCTCTCCATCCAAAAAATGCTCGACTTCGGCAGCCTCTCCAAGGACGCCGAACTGCTGCTGAAGGCACTGGTCGGACTGCACAAAAACACCATCGTTTCCGGAGGCACCTCTTCCGGCAAAACCTCGGTGCTGAACGCGCTCAGCAGCTTCGTCGGCGACCACGAGCGCATTCTGGTCATCGAAGACGCCTCCGAGCTGCAGCTCCAGCAGGAGCACATCGTCGCCTTCGAAACCCGCAAGCCGGACAAAAACGGCAATGGCGAAGTGACCATCCGCGATTTGATCCATTCCGCTCTGCGCCTGCGGCCGGACCGCCTGGTCATCGGCGAGATTCGCGGCGGCGAAGCGCTGGACCTGCTGCAGGCGCTCAATACCGGCCACGCCGGCTCCATGTCGACGATTCACGCCAACACGCCGCTGGACTGCCTGTTCCGGCTGGAAACCTGCGCGCTCCTGAGCGGCATCGAAATACCGCTGGTCGCCTTGCGCGCCCAGGTCGCCTCCGCGATCGACGCGGTGGTTCACACCGCCAGGCTCTCCGACGGCTCGCGCAAAATCGTCGCGATCTCCGAAGTGCTGCCGCTGCAAAACGGCGAATACCGGACCAGCGATCTCCTGGTCTGGCACACCGACCGGATTTCCCCCGAAGGCAAAGTCGAGGGCCGGTTCGTTCTGAAAAATAGCCCCTCCTTCGTGGAGCAAGCCAATATCGCGCAATTGCCATTGCCGGCATATCAACCATAAACGGGAGTTTTTTATGATGGACAAAAAAGTACTGTTGTTCGCCGGAGCCGCCGCGCTGTCGCTGCTGGCCGGCTGCACCAATGTCGCCACCTTCGATTACGCCGACGCGCCGGGAACCATGGTGAAACTGCAGGAGCCCGGCAGGGCCGTCAACACCATCGCGGTCCTGCCGTTCATGGATCAGCGCGGCACCAAATATTTCGATCCCATGCAGGCCGGACAGGCCGCGGCGCACCCGGCCGGCGACCACGGCTCCTTTTATCTCGGCTTCCTCCCCCTGCTGCCCGCCGGATATGTGGAAAAGGAAGAACCGGAAAACAGCGGGGATTTCGTTTCCCTCGGCGGCTTTCATTTCGACCCCGCCCAGGATCTGGCCGACGCCGCGATCCTGAGCCTGAAAGCCTCGAACCTGTTCGCCTCCGTCTCCAAAGCCAACTCCCTGGAACAGGCCCGGGCCGACTACATCTGGCGCGGCAAGGTCACCAACACCTATTACAGCGGCAATATATTCTCCTATTGCGTCACCTATCTGGTTTCGCCGGTGTTCTGGGTGCTCGGCGCGCCGAGCGGCGTCTCCGACAATGAACTGTGGGTGAAATTCGAACTCGTCGACGGCGCGACCGGCGAAGTCGTCTGGAATTACGATTACCGCGGCCGCGATTACGTCGTCCACTGGATCTACGCCCGCAACGGCCGGGACGTCAGCCTCTATCCCCGGCTGATGAAGCAGGCCATGAACGGCGCGCTCTACGAACTGAGCCGCAAACTGCCGGCCCTGGTGCAATAGCCGATGAATCGAACCCAAGCGGAAGACGGGCTGCTGCGGCCCGGCGATACATTCGAAAAATACTGCGTGGAAAAACTCCTCGGACAAGGAGGCATGGGCGCGGTATATCTGGTCCGGCACAATATCCTGGATTCCCATTTCGCCCTGAAGGTGCTGTT
>JAVBSD010000210.1:0-2689 GCA_031547325.1 Victivallaceae bacterium
AGTGCATCAACAACCTCAAACAGATCGGCACCACGCTCCAGATGTACGCGATGGAGAACAAATACCGCCTCCCCACCTGCGCCGGCATGCCGTGGAATCCCGCCGCCGGCGAGGAGGATTACCCGTCGCTGATGCAGACGCTGGCCCACCACTTCGGCGCCGACCCCGACGACCCCGCCTCCTACAACAAGATCGAGTCCTTCGCCTGCCCCTCGGACCCGAACGGCTTCGCCGAGCGCGGCACCAGCTACCTCTGGCTCTCCGAATTCCTGATCAACGGCATGAGCTTCGACACCAAAAAGGAACTGCTCGGCTACGAAATTCCGCTGCTGAGCGATACCGAAGCCAACCACGGCAAGGATGGCGAGACCCGTTCGCGCAACTATCTCTACATCGACGGACACGTCACTCAGGACGTTCACGAAAAAACGGGCGCCTGAGCTTGCCATGATCATCGAAACCTTCGAACTGTCCAAGAATTTCGGCAGCAAACAGGCGCTCGACCGGGTTTCCCTCGGCGTCGCCAAAGGCGACGTCCTCGGCCTGATCGGTCCCAACGGCGCCGGCAAATCGACCCTGATCAAGCTGATCACCGGCCTGATCTGGCCCTCCTCCGGCAGCGTCGCCGTCGACGGCTATGACGTGCATCGCGAACACAGCCTGGCGATGCGCCGGCTCGGCGCCATCATCGAGTGGCCGAGTTTCCACGCCGACCTCAGCGCCCGCCAGAACCTGCGGATTTTCTCCGACGGCCACGGCAAGGAATACGAAGCCAGGATGCTCGAATTCACCCGCCTGGTCGAAATGGACAAGCATCTCGACCGCAAGGTCGGCACCTTCTCCACCGGCATGAAACAGCGCCTCGGCATCGCCCTGGCGCTGCTGCCCGACTCCGAGGTGGTGGTGCTCGACGAACCCACCAACGGCCTCGACCCCGGCGGCATCGTCGAAATTCGCCAGATCATCCGCGAATTCAACCGCCGCTACGGCACCACCGTGCTGGTCAGCAGCCATTTGCTCGGCGAGATCGAACAGATCTGCGACAAAGTCGCCCTGATCGCCAACGGCAAGCTGATCGCCAACGGCGCGCTCGACGAGCTGCTGACCGAAAAACCGGAATTGAAGATCCGGACCGACCGCCAGCCGCAGGCCGCCGAAGCGCTGGCCCGCGCCATGCGCGAAGGCCTGCTGCCGCAGCTGGAGCTGCGCGAAAGCGCCGACAGTCTGTGGCTCGCCGACGCGGAGCAGGACCGGATTCCGGAGCTGGCCGGCCGGGTCAACGCGCTGCTGGTTTCGGCCGGCTTCCAGGTGACCCACCTCAGCATCGAACAGCAGGATCTGGAAAAATTCTTCCTCGAACAAGTCAAGGGAGCCCAGTAAAATGTGGCGCAGCGTCTGTTATGAACTCCTGAAGTTCCGGACTCAGAAAAAAAATTACGTGATGCTCTTCGGACATCTCGGCTTCCTGGCGTTGTGCTATCTGGCCTACCGCTCCAACAAATCGACCCGGGGATTGCTTCATGAGCTCCAGAAGGCCTTCCCCGACTCCGGGCTGGCCGAATTCCTGAATTCCTGCTTCGACGGGCCGTTCTTCGCCCGGCTGGTCATCATCCCGACCTTCATCATCCTGATGCCGATCGTGGTCGCGACCATCGCCGGAGACACCGTCGCCGGCGAGATGCAGGACGGCAGCATGAAACTCTACCTGGCGCGCCCCCGCGAACGCTGGAAGGTCATCGTCTCGAAATTCCTGGCGACTTACCTGGTGACGATGGCCTATACATTCTATTTCGCCATCGCCACCTTGCTGGTCGCGGTGCTGCTGCGCGGCTGGTCGCCGTCGCAGGTGATCTGCACCTGGGGACTCACCGGCGGCGACGCCATCACCTTTGCGATCATGGAGGAGCCGGAGGCCCTGATCCGTTATTTCGGCATGGCGCTGTATTTCTCGTTTTCGCTGATGACGCTCGGATCGATCACGCTATTTTTCTCCACCCTCTTCAACCGCATGACCGCGGCCACGGTGGTGGCGATGACCATCTACTTCGTCAGCTACATCGTGGCGCTGCTGCCCTTCTCCGAAGTCATCCGCCCGTACATGCTCTCGGAAATCATCGGCAGCGGCACCTCCAACATGTTCTGGATGCCGGCGATCCCGTGGCAGAAGGTCTTTTCCAACATCGCCGTCCTCGGCATGTACATCACCGGCGCGCTGACCTTTTCGATCATCAACTTCAACGTCAAAAACATCAAATGATTCCCTCCAGGTTGATCAGCATCGGCCGGTTCTCCAAGCGCGAAGAATACGCCCAATCGGTCTACTGCCACTGGCTGGTGCTCTACTGCTCGGGTATGGAATCGCTGCAGCTGTTCGCGCCGGACGGACGGCTGCTCCTCGCCGGCGACGCGGCGACCGAACCGTTTGTGGGGCTCTACCCGCCCGGCGCCAGGCTCCGGTTCCGCTTCGGAGCGGGACGGGAAAATTGGGTTCTGATGTTCGACGCGCCGGAAATCACCTGGTCCGGCGCCGACAACGCCCTCGCCGTCGCCATCGACGGCGACCGGCTGGTCTTCCCCTGGAAACGCACCCTGACGCCGGAGGAATTGCCGCAATGCCGGGAGCAACTGCAGCAGCTGCGCAAACTCCAGGACAGCGCCCTGCCCCGCGATCAACTGGCGGCGCGCCTCG
>JAVBSD010000125.1:0-10597 GCA_031547325.1 Victivallaceae bacterium
TGGTCGCCGGCGAGGCGGCGATTTTTCCCTTCGGCCGGCTCCGGGAGGAGGAGATTCCAATCTGGGCCAGGTTGGGCGGCGGGACCGGGGACGCGTCGCTTCAGGCCGCCGCCGCGCCGGAAATTTCCGCCGGCTTCGACCAGGAGACGCTGAAACGCGAAGTCGAGGTCATTCTCGACCGCGACGGCGGTTTTTCCACGGTGGAACGCTGCGAAATCCTGGTCGCGACTCCGGTCGGCGTCGACCGTTTCCGGTCGCTGGCGCTGCCGGCGGCCGCCGGCGCGTCGACCAGCGAAATCCTTGAAGCGCGGCACCTTGCCGCCGACGGCTCCGAGGGGCGGGTATTGCGCAACGACGCGACGATGACGCTGTATTTTCCCGAGCTCGCGCCGGGCGACCGCGTCATCTACGGCTGGCGGCGCGGCGAGAGCGCGGCGGGGAGCGGGCGGAGTCCCTTCATGAGCCGTGACTTCGCGCTCGGTTTGGCGTGGCCGCAACGCGATTTCACTTTCACCTTCACGGTGCCGAAAAATACCGTTCTGGAGTATCGTTTTTACCATCTGGAGGGGGCGCCTGAGATCGCGGCCGCCGAGAGTCCGTACAGTCGCAGTTACAGCTTCCGTCTCGCCGGGGTGCCGGCGGTCGAAGTGCTGCCGGATCTGCCGGACGGCGGCGCGGTCATGCCAAGGGTCGCTTTTTCGGCCTGTCCCGACTGGAACAGCTTCGGCGAATGGTATTCCGCCGTGGCCAGGGGCAGTGAGGAGATCGACGCCGAGACGGCGGCCTTGGTCCGCGAACTGGCCGCCGGGGCGGCCTCCGACCGCGAACGGCTCGAACGGATCTACGACTTCGTCAACGCGCTGCGTTACGACACCACGCCCTACGGGGTGCGCGCCCTGCGGCCGCGGCTGCCCAGAGTGGTGCTCGCCACCGGCTACGGCGATTGCAAGGACAAGGCCAATTTCCTGGTCGCCGCCGCCGGCGTCTTCGGCATCGGCGGCCGGGTCGCGCTGCTCAACCGGGGCGGAGCCTCGGACCCGGATTTCCCGGGCTGGCAGTTCAATCACGCGCTGGCGTATTTCCCCGGTCTCGACGGATTGTGGCTCGATCCGACCGACGGCGAAACCCCGTTCGGGAGTCTGCCGCCGGGGGACGCCGGACGCCGGGCGCTGTTGCTGGAGCCGGGCGGCTACCGCTTCGTCCCGGTCGAAGTCGCCCATGAAGCGGCCAACCGCCTCGCCGAGGAGTGGCGGCTGGAGGGCGGCCGGGTGGAATTTTTCCTGACCGCGCAGGGGCTCGGCGCGTACACCGAACGCCAGCGCTGGAAACGGCAGACGCCGGGCGAACGGCGGGGGCACTGGCAGCGGCGGCTCGACGGAGCGTTGCGCTGGCTCGATCTGGAAACCGTGGAATTGGCCGAAGGCGACGGCTTCGCCCTGCGAATCGAATGCGCCGGCGGCGGGACGGGTTCGCCCGGGCTGCCGGAGGAGTTGACCGCGCCGTTCCTGGCGGCGGAACGTTCGCAGCCCTTGTGGTGGAACGACGGGCAGGCTTTGGAATTCCGCCAGACGGTCCATGCCGGCGGGGAGTGGAAGTCGCCGGAGGAGGCCGTGATACAGGCTCCGGGCATCGAAGCCGTCCTGCGTTACCGCGGGGCGGTCCGGGAAGTCGTGATCCGCTTCGCCGGCGGCCGGATCGAGGCCGGCGACTACCGGGCGGTCCGGGAAGTGATCCGCCGCCTCGACACGCGGCTGCGTCAGGATGAGTTTTAACCTGGAATGGAGGTTTTTGGATGAGTTTCAACGAGTTGACCGCCCCGGAACTGAACCGGCTCCTGGATGAGATTCCCGGCAATTTCGCCGCGATCAGAGGCGAAATCGGCAAGCGGGTGTTCGGCCAGGATGCCTTGATCGAAGACCTGCTGCTGGCGCTGTTGTGCCGCAGTCACTGTCTGTTGATCGGCGTTCCGGGGCTGGCCAAGACGCTGCTCATCAAAACCCTGGCCGAGGTCGCCGAACTCGATTTCACCCGGGTGCAGTTCACCCCCGACATGATGCCCGGCGACATCACCGGCAGCGAGATCATCGAGGAGTGTCCCGACGGCAAGCGCCGTTTCGAATTCGTCAAGGGGCCGGTTTTCACCCAGCTCTTGCTCGCCGACGAAATCAACCGCACCCCGCCCAAGACCCAGTCGGCGCTGCTCGAAGCGATGGAGGAGCGCCAGGTTTCGGTCAACGGCAAGGTCTGGCCGCTGCCCGACCCCTTTTTCGTGCTGGCCACCCAGAACCCGATCGAACAGGAGGGGACCTACCAGCTGCCGGAAGCGCAGCAGGACCGCTTCATGTTTTCGCTGCGTATCGACTACCCCGACGCCGCCTCCGAAAAACGGGTCATCCTCGAAACCACCCGCGACGAAGCGATTTCGCTGCGGCGCGTGGTCTCCGCGGCGCAGATCCGCGACTATCAGCGCGCGGTGCGTTCGATCGCGGTGCCGGACAGCGTCGCCGATTTCACCATGCGCGTGGTGCGTTCGAGCCGGCCGCAGGAGGCCATCGCGCCGGAGGCGGTTCACCGTTATGTGCGCTGGGGCGCCGGGCCGCGCGCCGGGCAGTACCTGATTCTCGCCGGCAAGGCCTACGCCAGTCTCGACGGCCGCAGCAATGTAGCGACCGAAGACATCGTCCGCGCCGCACCGCAGGTAATGCGCCACCGTTTGCTGCTCAATTTCAAGGCCCAGGCCGACGAAGTCACCGCCGACGACCTGATCGCCGAACTGATCGGCTGACCCGATGGGCGCGGAAAAATTCCTGACGCTCCCCGAACTCGGAGCGATCGAATCGCTGGAGCTGCGCGCCAATGTCCTGGTCGAGGGCTTTCTCGCCGGGATGCACCGCAGCCCCAAGTTCGGCACCTGTCCGGAATTCCGCGAATACCGCGATTACCGTCCGGGCGACGAGCTGCGCCAGATCGACTGGCGCGCCAGCACCCGCGGCGAGCGACTGCTGCTGCGTTTGCGCGAGGATGAAACCGACCTCAAATGCCACATCGTCGTCGACACCAGCCGGTCGATGGATTTCCGGGGCGGCCAGGGGTGCATGAGCAAGTGGCAATACGCGCAGCTGCTGGCGGCGGCGCTGATTCTGCTGCTGCGCCGCCAGGGCGACGCGCCGGGGCTGGCGCTGGTCGGGGCGGGCCTCGAAGACTACCACCGGCCGTCGGGACGGCGCAGTGCGGCGCTGCGGATGCTGGCGGCGCTCGACCGGGCCGCGGTGGGCAACGGCAGCGCCATCGTCGATTACCTGGAGGAATTGTCCGGCCGGCCGCATCCGAATTCGCTGGTGGCGGTGATCTCCGACTTCTATGCCGACCCGTACCGGCTGCGGGACATCCTCGGCGGCTTGGCCGCCGCCGGCTGCGAAACGCTGCTGCTGCACATTCTCGATCCGGCGGAAACCGAGCTCGAATGGCAGCAGGCGATCTTGCTCGAAGCTCTTGAAGGCGAAGGCAAATTGCTGGTGCATCCTGACTTGCAGCGCCGCGACTACGCGCGGATTCTCGAAGGCCACCTGGAAAAAGTTCGCCACGCGGCGGCGCAGGCGAATTCCGCCTGGAGTCTGTGCCGGACCGACGCGCCGCCCCTGCGGGCGCTGGCGATGGCGCTGGCGATGCGCGACCGGCGACGAGGGGGGCGTTAGCGTATGCTGTGGGGGATTGTCACCGGGGTGTTTCTGTGGGGGCTGACGGCGCTGGCGGCGCCGCTGGTTCTGCATTGGCTGCAGCGCAGGCCGAGGGAAACGGTGTGGTTTCCCGCCTTCGATTTTCTGTTGGCGGCGCAGCGGCGCAGCCCGCGCACCAACCAGTGGCGCAAGTGGCTGGTGCTGCTGCTGCGCCTCGCGGCGATTACCTTGATCGTGCTGGCCTTCTGCCGGCCGTACCGGAGCGACGTGGCCGGGGCGCCGGAATCGGCGACCATCCTGTTGTGGGACGATTCGGCGTCGCTGCGGGCCGGTGGCGCCGCCGTCGAACTGGCGCGGCGGCTGCGGCAATATCTCGCTGAAGTGACGCCGGAGCGCCCGGCGGTGGTGGGGCTGCTCCGCGAAGCCGGGCAGATTCATTGGTCGGGGGAGTTTTCCGGCGACGGCGCGGCGTTGCGCGCCTGGTTCGAGCGCGAAGCGGCCAACCAGGGGACCAGCAGCTTCGCCGGATTGCCGCAGCAGGCGGATTTCCGCTTCCGCGAAGTGGCGGCTCCGGAGCGGCGGGTGGTGATTTTCGCCGACCGCCAGGCGCTGCCGTGGTCGGCGCTTGAAGCGGAGGCCGGGTTCGAATTGGCGACCGGGTGTCTGCTGGAAGCGCCCGACGGGACGGCGGCGGTGAACAATGCCGGCTTGCGCGATCCCGCCGTGACCCGGCTGGCGGATGGGCGGATCGAGGCGGCGATGACGGTGTTCAACGATTCCGGCGATGACTGGGACGGCATGGCTGTGCGGCTCGGCGACGCGCTGGCGACCTGCGACCTCGCCGCCGGGGCCGCTTGCCGGGTGGCGCTGACGGTGGCGGCCGGCGAGGGGGCGTGGCACGGCAAAGCGGAGTTGGAGGTCCCCGACGGCCTGGCGTTGGACGATGGGTTGTATCTGGCTTTGGACGCCGGAATCGAGCGCCGGGTCATGCTCACGGCTCCGCCCGGAGGCAAGTTCGACTATCTCGCGTCGGCGCTGGGCGAAGTTTCCGGCGACGCGGCGGCGTGGCCGCTGGAGGAGGCGGGGGAAGGGCGTCTGGTGATCTGGCAGCGGCCGGGGGAACTCGACGCGGCGGCGGCGGCCCGGCTCGGCGAATTCGTCGCCGGAGGCGGGACATTGGTGCTGCCGCTGGCGGGCGACGCGCCGGAGCTGAGCGGGTTTCTCGCCGGGTACGGCGTCGAAATGAGCCCCCGGCGCGGCATGGTCGAGGGCAACCGGCGTTTCGGAGCCTTCGACTACAGCCATCCGGCGCTGGCCAGGATGGCCGAATGGAGTTCCGCCGGCTGGTTCGAGGTGCTGTTTTACCGGACGGCGCGGCCGGGGCTCCCGGAGGGGGCGCGGGTGCTGGTCGGCTTTGACGACGGCGCGCCGGCGCTGGCGGAGGTGCCGGCGGGACGGGGCAGGCTGTTGCTGTGGTGCGCCGCCGGCTTCGATCGCGAGGACGGCAACTGGGGCGGGCATTACAGTTTTCTGCCTTTCTGGCGGGAAATCGTCAGGGCTTATACCGCTTCCGGGCGCGCGCCGGCGGGGTATTCGGTCGGCGACCGGGTCGCGGTCGGCCCCGGCGCGAAACTGGAATTTCTGGATGAAACCGGCCAGTGGCGTGAAATCGCCGGCGGCGCGGCGCGCCTCGACCGGGTGGGGATTTACCGCCGGGTTGCGGCCGACGGCCGGAGCGGCGTTTTTGCGGTCAATATTCCGGCGGGCGAACTCGATTTGCGCCGGGGCCGGGTGCGTCTGCCGGAGGTTCCGGAGGTGGCGGCGGAGCTGCCGGCGCTTCCGGCCGCCGCCGGAAATCATTCCGACGAATGGTTCAAATATCTGCTGGCGTTGGCCGCGCTCTGTGTGCTGGCCGAAATGGCGCTGGCCAACCGGAGTGCTTTATAAATGCTGGCGCTGGTGAAAATATGGACCGCGCTCGGCAACCTGGCCCGGTTGGCGGCGGCCGCCTCGGCGGTCGGGCTGCTGTGGCTGGGGGTGGTCGCGGTATTGTGCCGCTACGGCCGCGATCCCGGGGAAATGCGGGAGTGGCTGCTGCCGGGAACGGTTTTCGCGCTGACGGCCGGGGCGGTCTGGATGGCGCTGCGCTGGCGGGGAGCCCGAATGACCGCCGCCGGACTCGACCGCAAACTGAAGCTCAAAAACCGCCTGGAAAGTCTGGTTGAATTGACCGGCACCGCCCGGCCGATCCGCGCCCGCCAGGCCGCGGACGCCGTCGCCGCCTGGGGCCGGCTGACCCGCGGCGTCCGGATCGCGGTCTGGCTGCCGCTGGCGGTGGTTTTCGCCGCCCCGGCGCTGTGGCAGGGGGCGACCTGGAGCTATGCCGGCAGCCTGGAACGCCGGGCGGCGGAGGCCGCCGCCGGGGGCGAGGCCGCCGCCGGGGCGGAAACACCTGAAGATCCCGCCGTCGCGCCTATGGTGCGGTACCAGGCGAAGATCGCTTTCACCTGGCCCGAGGAGGAGGCCGAATTCATGCCGATCGACCTGGTGGAGTGGGAAGCCGGGGCGGAGGCGACGCTGCCGTGGCGGAGCTTCGAATTGGCGGTGACTCGCAACGGCGCGGCTTTTCCGGCGTCGCCGGTCGCATTTTCCGGCGGCGGCAAATTGTTTCTGGCCGGCGCGGTCGCGCTCGACGAGCTCGACGCCCGGGCGCTGGATCTGGTGACGCTGCAACTCGCGGGCGTGCTCGAAGACGGCGGCGCCGGGCGCCGCGTCTTCAGCGATCCGATGCTGATCCACGTCAAGCCGCTGCGCGATGAGATCCATATCCGCGACGCGTCGGATATGGAGGGCGGCCAACTGAAGGATTTCATGCACATCGAGGAGCTCATCCGCCGCCAGACCGAACTGTTGAAGCTCTTTTTCTCCGGCCGGAGCATGGTCGAGCTCGGCCACTCCGACCGGCTCGGCGACTTCGCGCTGCTGGCCGAAGAACAGGCGGCGCTGGGCGTCGAGGTCACGGAATTCGTGCGCGAGCACAACGACTCGGCCAACCCCCTGGGCGCTCTGTCGGCCGAGGCGACGCTGCATTTGCAGAATTCGGCGGTCGCGATGGCCGCGGCCGCCGGATTGCTGGCGGAGGCGGCGGAGGATTGGGCGGTTTGCGATCCGGCTGCCGCGCGGCAGCAGGAGGCGCTGGCCGGGCTGTATGCCGCGCTCGACGCGGTGAGCAAATTCATGCCGCGTCCGGGCGAGGAGCCGCCGAAGGGCGAGCCCGGTCCCACGGTCGATTCCAAGGTTCGCGAGATGCTGGTCGAGGCGATCAGCCAGGAAAAAAAGCTGTTGGAGCTTTTCAACCGGCAGGAATTCGCCGACGGCGGCGCCCTGTCCGGGTTGCAGGGCGATGTCTCGGCGACGTTGCGGCTGCTGAACGCCCGCGCCGAATTGTCCGACGCGGTGCTGCGCGAGCTCGGCCTGGCGCGCGACGCCGGCGAAAAAGCCGAGGTGGCGATTCTGTCCAACGCCGCGACGGCGCTGACGCAGTCGGCGCAGGAGGCGCTGCGCCGGATGGAGGCCGCGTTGCTGCTGCTCGACCGGGAAAATCAGGGCCGTTTCGGCGAGGCGCTGGAAAAGGCGCGGCAGCAGCTGGCGGAGGCCCAGCGCCGATTGCGCGCCGAGGGCGGTCAGGAGGAGGAGGAGGCCGGGGATGTTCCCGCTTCCGGCGGGACGGCGGCGGGCGAAGCCGTCGCCGAAATCGCCATGGAGTTGACGGAACAGGCGCGGGAATTGACCGAGGCGGGCGCGCCTTCGCTCGGGGAACAACTCGACGCGCTGGCCGAATCCTTCGCCGCCGCCGCCGGGGAATTGCCCGGGGCCGGCAACGGCGCGGCGCTGGAGATGCTCGACGCGTTGCGCCGCGAGCTCAAGGCGCGGCAGGGCGAAGCGGGGTCGCCGTCGGCGGCCGAGCTCGCGGAACGCGTCGAGCGTCTGGAACGCGAAGCCGCCTACCTCGAACGGCTGGCCGAGGCCGGCGAAGCCGCCGATCCGCAGGCCTGGCTCGAAGAATTCGAGACCGCCGTCGACGACATCCGCGACCGGATCGCCCGGCAGGGCGGCCGTTCCGAATCGCTCCGGGGGCGGCACGGCGACCGCGAGCCGTCGCCGGATGCCATTCCGAGCCAGCTTTCCGGCTGGTTCTATCAGGGGCTGGAGCCCGGCGATTACGAGCTGGCCATCGGGATGCTGCAGAGTCTGGCCCGGCTGCTCGAAAGCATGGCCGAATACCGGGAGCCGGTCCATGAGATGTTCATGTTTTCGCCCGACCAGGTGCCGGAGGAATACCGCGAGGTGACGCTGCGCTATCTGGAGATGCTGTCGCGTTGGAAGGAGGATGGCCGGTGACCGAACAGTGGAGTTATTTCGAGTGGAGTTTCCCCGGAGGAATCGCCGGGATCGCCGTGGTGCTGGCGGCGGGGCTGGCGCTGATCGCGCTTTCCTACGCCTTGGCGCTGCATCGGCTGAAGCCCGGCAGAATCGCCCTGTTGACCTTGCTCCGGCTGGCGGTGCTGGGGTTGATCGTGCTGTGTCTGGCCGATCCGCGGCGGGTCGACGAGTCGGTCACGGTGACGTCGCGGCCCCGCAAGATGCTGGCGGTTTTCGACACGTCGTCGAGTATGCGCATCCCGGGGATTCTCGGGCCTTCGCGGCTGGAAACCGCGCTGGCGGCGTGGGACGGGCTGGCTCCGGAGGGCGGCGAATGCCGCATCGCCGGCTTCGACAGCCGCCTCGGCGATTATCCGGGGGTCGAGTTCATCGATTTCGCGCCGGCGGAGGCGGTCCGGCCCACCCATCTGACGGCGGCGCTGCGGGAGCTGGCGCAGCGCGCCGACCGCGACGGGCTGGATGCGGTCGCCTGCTTCACCGACGGCATCGACACTTCGCTCGACGGCAGCCTCGAAGAATGCGTCGCGGCGGTCGCCGCGTCCCGCGCGCGCTTCCACTTTTTCCCGGCGACCGTCGAATTGGCGATGAAGCGCTATGCCGCGCTGACCCGGATCGAAGCGCCGGGGCAGGTGCTGGTCAACGCCCGCGTCGCGGTGGCGGTGCTGGCCGGCTATTCCAACCTGACGGGCGGCGACGAGTTGGCGCTGGAGGTGCGCGACGCCGCGGGCGAAGTGATTTATTCCGGGGCGGCGACGCGTTCCGGGGCCGGCGGCACGGCGGCTTTCCGCTTCGAGGCGCCGCCGGCGGAGGAAACCGGGGTGACGGTCTATTACGCCGAACTGCTGCTCAACGGCGCTTCGATGGCCCGGGCGGCGTGGAGCGTCGAAGCGGTGGCGCGCGAGCGGCGCCGGGTGTTGCTTTACCAGGGCAGCCTCGATTGGGCGGCCCGCTTTTACAAGACCGCGCTCGGGCGCGGCGCGGAACGCACCTCGATCGACGTGCGGACCATCGGCGACAAGGTCGGCAACGGCGCCTTTCCCGGTTCCGATGAACTCGGCGAATACGACGCGGTGCTGCTGCTCAATCTCGAACGCAAACAGATCGATCCGGCCATGGAGGAAGCGCTCAAAAGCTACCTTTCCGGCGGCGGCGGCGTCCTGTTCATCACCGGCAATCCGCTGGCGGCGGCGGAGTTCGCCAATTCCGAGCTGGAAGCGCTGCTGCCGGTGGAGTTTGAGTCCGAGCTGGCGCGCGACGGCCGTTCCGACCAGGCCAGCGCCGAATTCCGGCGCCAGATCGAAGGCTACCGGCGCACCGTCAACGACAGCGCCGAGTCGACCCTGGTGGGGCGGAAGGAAGATACCTTCCGTCCGGAACCGATGATCGACTTCGCCCTGACTCCGGCCGGGGAGGGCAATCCGATCTTCCGCCGTCCCGGCGGCGGGCTGATCGTGCCGCAGTTTCTCGACTACGCGCTGGTCCGGTCGCTCAAGCCGGGGGCCCAGGCGTTGGCGACTCACCCCGGCGCCGAGGGCGGCGAACGGGTGATTTTCGCGGTGCAGCGCTACGGGGCGGGGCGTTCGGCGATGCTGGCGACCGACCCGTTGTGGCGCTGGAAGCTGGCGCTGCCGTCGGAGTCGCGCGACTTCGAAAGCTTCTGGGAAAATCTGGCCGGGTGGCTCGGCAGCGCCGGCCGCATCGCCGCCGACGGCTGGCGGATCCATGAAAAGCTGTATGGCCTCGGCGCTTCGATCCCGCTCGAATTCAGGGGCGGGGCGGGCCGTGAACTGCGTTTCGAGGCGGTCGGTCCGGGTGGCGCGGTGGAGCTGGCGCTGGCTCCGGGGCGTGAAGCCGGAATCCTGGAGGGGGCGTTTACGCCCTCCGAACCGGGGATTTACCGGCTGTGCGCCGAGGGCTTTCCGGACCAGTGGCTGACCGTCGCCGGCGACTTTTTTTTTTTTTTTTTTTTGCAGCTGACGCCGGACCTGGGTTTTTTCGCCGCGCTGGCGGCGCTCGACAATGTGCGGGTGTGGGCGGACGGCGCGCCGGCGGATTTCGACGCCGCCGGGGCTTCGGGCGAGCTCCGGCTGAGTGAACGCGCCGCGACGCCGCTGTGGTGGCACGCCGGGATTTTTCTGGGAATCGTGGTTCTGTACATGGCGGACTTGATGCTCCGCCGGAAATGGAGGCTGGTATGAAGCTGCGAATGGTCTGTCTGGCGCTGCTGGCGGCGCTGATGCTGGGGGGAGCCGAATTCGAGGCGGGGCGCGGCAGCCGGGTGTCGTGGGCGCGGCTGAAGTTCCGGGTCACCGGGTTTCACCTCACCGGCTGGTTTTACCATCCGACCGGGGACATGCGGGTCATCGAATGGCTGCGCCGCAACACCGCGGTCAACATCAAGGAAGAATGGAACATCGTCAATGTCGACAATCTCGAACACATGACCCAGTTCCCGTTGATTTTTCTGTCGGCCAAGG
>JAVBSD010000050.1:0-4334 GCA_031547325.1 Victivallaceae bacterium
TGGCTTTCGCTGGTTTGCTGGCTCTGCCCGGTTTGCTGGCTCTGGCTGGTCTGTTGGCTCCCGCTGGTCTGTTGGCTTTCGCTGGTTTGCTGGCTCTGCCCGGTTTGCTGACTCTGGCTGGTCTGCTGCGAGTTGCTGGAATTCTGGCTGAAGGCGTTGGCGAAATAGTCGCTGATGCTCTGGCTGAAACTTTCCGAAGCGCTGCTGGAACTGGTGCTTCCGGTACCGTAAGACATAAGGATTCCTCCCTTTTTTTATGAGGCGATGTGGTACTCCCGGGGCCGCACTCATTCGGAATATTCCCCTTTTTTATGAGGCGATGTGGTACTCCCGGTGTCGCATTCGGCAAAAAATTCCCTGTATTTTCAACTGAAGATTTGACTTGTCCGCCGGGAGGTGATACTTATAAGGTACGGTTCCGGTGCAAAAAATAATTTCCAACCCTTTGCGGAGCAAGAAACCATGAAAGACAAAGTGATCTATTTGATTGTAGGAATGCTGTTGGCTACGACTGTTTTTCTTGCAATAGGCTGGATTAGTCAAGAAAACAAGTTTGAAATAACGATCAAAGGATATTGGCCGGTGGTTGTACGCAGCGGCAGCGGTACTGGACACGAAGACGTGGTCGTTGTCAGCCTTGAAACAGGAGACCAATTAAAATGAAACTGGTCATTTTCTTTGCGGTTTTCATTGGAACGTCTTTTTTATTGAATGTGATTGCCGCGCTGGCGATAGGGGATTGCACTCCGGCGTTGTTTGTTACGACTGTCGTTGCGAGCGCGGCGGCTTTTGTCGCGTCTTTTGCCTATAAGCGCAAAAACGCAAAATCCGACAAGAACGAGTGATGTGTATTTCCTGGTTGCCTCTTGACATTTTCTCGAATCCGTGGTATAATAAGAATGTTGCGATTGTAGTCGCGACCGTCAATACATCGCCACAAGTAAAAACCTAGCTTGTGATGAGACGTTAAACGATGATTTTTTTTATGTTTTTGAAAAACATAAACGTCGAAGCTTTGGATTTTTGGGGAAACCGTACGGGTGGTGCCGTTGGGATGCTACTACAATAGCGAACCAAAAATCCTTTTTCATTTGCGGGGGCTTCGGCGACGGGAGGAAATGCAAATGAAAAGAACGTCAACCGTCTACCGCATCGTCCTTGAGAAGTGGAGCGCCGACGCGCGAAGCCAGATCGAGGAAAACGAACCCGATCCCCGGCAGGACAACGTGGAGCGCCTGAAAATGGCGGTCGCCTTCTTCTGCCGGCGGCACCCCGAAATCGACCCCTACGAATTCGTCGACTTCGCCGACGCCGCCGGGGCCGATGGCACCCCCGCCGAACAGGCATTCCCGGTCGAATTGAATCTGCTCTCCCATCTCCACGCGGCAATCTACGGCGAGGAGGCCCGATCATGAATGAAATCGTCAAAGTTTTCCACGACCACCCGGTCCGCATCGCCGACCGCGACGGCGAACCGTGGTTTGTCGCCGCCGACGTTTGCAAGATTCTCGAACTTACCAATCCATCAAAAGCAGTATCAAATCTTGATGAAGATGAACGGTCTAACCTTTTGTTAGGTCGTCAGGGCGAGGCTATCATCATTTCGGAATCCGGCATGTACGCTTTGGTGATCCGGTCCAACAAGCCGGCGGCGCGGGAATTCCGCAAATGGATCACTGCCGAAGTCCTGCCCTCGATCCGGCGGACCGGGCGCTACGGGGGCTTCCGCGACGACGCCGAGGCGCAGTCCGGGCTGGTGGCCTTCGTCTGCCGCCGTCTGGTCGAGGATCCGTCCTCGGTGCCGTTGCCGACGCTGGAGCTGGTCAAGTCCATCATCGCCGCCCGCGGCGCCGTGACGCGCCGGCTGTCGAAGCCGCTCCCGGCCAGTCCCGCCCAGCGGCTGATCGCCGAACTGCCGGGGTTGTTCGAGTTTCTCGGCGGCTTCGCCGAATTCACCACGCGGGGGGATTTCATCCGCGCTTTCCGCGCCGCCTATCCGGAGGCGGATTACCACAACCGGTCGATCTTTCCGGCCCTGCGCCGGATTCGCCCGATGGAGGAGAAGCGCACGCCCCATGGCCGCTTCATCCGCTTCCTCTGATCGCAACCGGGCGGCCTGGATGGCCGCCCTCTTTTACCCTCTTTTACTGCCCGCGGACTTTTTGATCTTTGCCAAAATCCGTTTTTCCATCTGGGCGAGCTGCTGGTCGATATAGCGTTTGGTTTCCGCGTCCATGGACACCTCACTGGTAAATCACCGCGAATTCTTTCAGCGCGGCGTTGCTTTTAAGTTTCAAGGTCACATACCTTCCGACCGCGGAACGGGGGAATTTGACCCGGCGGCGGCCGGGGGCCAGCTCCACCGTGAACAGTTCCCGGTCGTCCAATGTCACGGTCAGAACCGCCTTGCCGTCGCAACTGACGACGGCCTCCTCGAAGATTTTCACGGTCAATTCCGAGGCCCCGATATGCCCCGAACGGTAGGTGAAGTTGAGGTTGTGGCCGCGCCCGTACTGGTAAAGCCGGCCGTCGATCAGCATATAGAGGGCGTCGAAGTCGCCGTCGTACCAGGCGTAATCGCAGGTGAAGTCGGCCCGGTAAAAGATATCCCCGTTGCGGCGGTCGAAAACGATCGCACCGTCGACCAGGAACAGATAGTATTTGTCGTGTGCCGACACCGCGTACTTGACCTGTAAAAACTCGGTGTGAATCACCCGATACGACGGCACCGCGACGCTTTCGCCGTTCCACAGGCAGATGCCGTCGTTGCTCAACCATACAGGGCTGTTGTTGATGCTGGCGATGCTGCGAAAATTGGAACAGCCGTGATTGCCGGGCAGATACATCTTGGTGACGGTCTCCGGCGATTCCGCCCCGACCACCCGGAAAGCGTGGTTGCGGGTACAGACCAGGATACCCTGAAACTCCGGGACCATGCCGGTAATGGTGTCGTCGACGGCGATGAAGTT
The DNA here is from genome assembly GCA_031547325.1 of Victivallaceae bacterium. Classification (GTDB taxonomy): domain Bacteria; phylum Verrucomicrobiota; class Lentisphaeria; order Victivallales; family Victivallaceae; genus JAVBQJ01. The sequence goes on from JAVBSD010000050.1 coordinate 2,970, forward strand.
CAAGGGCGGCCAGGCGTGGGGATTGCCCTGCGCCGAGAACCACAGCCGCGATCCTTCCGCCAGGAAGAATACCCCGCCGGATTCGCAGAGATAACGTCCCCGCTCGGGCGGCGGATAGTTGTCGGCCGAAGTCAGCGGATTGAGCATGGTCAAGGTGGCGTCGTCGGTCTTGTCGACCAGCGCGCCGCCGGAGGCGCGGATTTCGCCGACGCAATAGAAGTCGGCCCCCAGGTTGCCGGTGCGGTAAATTTTGGCGTAGTCGATTCTGGTGTCGTCCCAGGTCACGATGATTTCGGCCCATTGCCCGGCCAGGGTGCCGGCGATCTCATATTCCTCCAGACTGCCGGGCGCGCCTTCCCAGCCGTTGGGATTGACGAAGCAGACGCAATAGCGGTAGCGGCCTTCCAGGCCCGCTTCCCCTTCGTCCGGAGCGATGGAGGCGATTTCCACATCGGCTTCGGGGCCGAAATAAACGGGATAGGGAATGCCGAGGTAATTCTCGACATTGCCGCCGTACCAGGGGGGCGCGGTCGCGGTATTGTCGCTCCAGTAGAAGCGGTCGTACCATTTGATGACGCTGCGGTCGCGGGTGCCGAAGTGTCCGTAGGATTCCGGATCGTGAACCGTCATCGCCTCGGGCCGCCGCAAGGGTGAAATTTTGCCGTCGTCCACTTCGGCGTTGACCAGAAGACCGGCGACGTTGTCCGCCAGCAAGGAGGGATGAAGCCAATCGTTCATCCCGCCGTCGAATTTTACCGCTGCATAACTCGGCATGATGTCGCCCCGTCAGGTTCGGATGATGTACTGGACCGCATAGTTGACCGGCGTCACATGGGTGCTGGCCCCGTAAATGGCGTTGGATTTCGAAGCGTCGATGGTGACGCCCTGAAGCCGGGTCCGGTCGGTGTCGCCGCAATCTTTTCCTTCCGCGGTATACTGAACACACCCGTTGCTGGTGAGATCGTTGCCGGAACCGTAGCTCCAGATGGTTTTGCCGGTGATGTTCGGCAGTCCCTCGGGTTGCGGGGTCCCGATGTCTTTCGTTGTGCCGGACAAAAAGCCCCGCAGGAACGCCCCCTTGAAGTTGGGGATATTGAAGGTGCTGCTGCCGTTGCCCGCTCCATACAGGGTGCCGATCGCGGCGAACAGATTGGCATAGGTGGTCCGGCTGACCGCGCGGCCGTCGCAGAGCAGGAAGCCGGACGGTACGCCGCCGTTGCCGGCATAGGGAAAAATCACGCCCGGCGGGATGAACAATTTCATCAGATCGGCGTGGGCGGCAGTCGAAGCGTTGTGGGCATTGACGGCGGAACCGGCGGTGCCGGTCGGTTCGGCCCCGGCCTGGGCCGGGGTGTGGGTATGATT
>JAVBSD010000211.1:0-4749 GCA_031547325.1 Victivallaceae bacterium
CATGATTTCACCGCGGCGGCAGTGGCGGTTTTTTTATGCTGCATCCGCTCGGCGCGGCGCTTCTGGTATTTGCGCACCATCTTCAAGACGAAAAAGTAGGTCAGCGGCGTCATCACCGCCGTCAGCAGCGCGCCGCCGATGAAAAAGGCGAGTACCAGATCGAGGCCGAGGGCGAGGAGCGCTTCCCAGCTCTGTTCGTGAAGCGCATTGTCCAGGGCCTGGCGCAATTCGGCGAAGGTGAGGTTGCCGCCGATGATCCGGTCGCCGACCCAGCACTGCGCCGGATAGATCACGAAGATGGTGAAGTGATTGGTCAGCAGCGTTCCCAGCGTGGCGCCGATTTTACTGCCTTTCAGCAGGAACGAGGTCGGAATCGACAACGCCAGCTGAAGGCCGAAGGGGATGAAGCAGCCGTAAAACATGCCGATCGCCCACCCGCGGGCGATGTACTCCGGGGTGGCTTTTTCCCGGACGATTTTCCGGTACAGCCACAAGGCTTTGCGGCGGAGCCAGGTCCACATTTTTTTCAACATTCACCAGGCCTTTCGGAAACAATTCGTTTGCGTTTCGATAACAACAGAAGATCGCGGAGCTTGCCGGAATTGTCGGCCCTGCTCCAGCGCTGTTCGAAGGAGGGATGCTGGATGATCTGGGCGATCGCCGCCAGCGCCCGCAGATAAAGATTGCGCTGGTTCGGGGCGATGAACAGGAAAATCGCCGCTTTGACCATCCCGGCGTCGGGACCGAAGTCGATGCCGGCGTCGCATTTGACCAGAACCAGCTCCAGCCCATCGGCTTCCGGCAGCACCAGGTGCGGAATGGCCACCGCCGGAGTCAGCACCGTACTCGATTCCGCTTCGCGTTCGATCAGTTGCGCCGCCAGCGCGGCGTCGCGGCACACCGCGCGCGCCACGTCGGAAAATGTGGTCGGCTCCTTGAACATCACCACCCGCGACGATTCGACCAGCTTGTCGAAATCGTCGGAGACGATCTGGTCGCGGTCGCGGATGATTTCGCGCAATTCGCATTCCAGCTCCCGCGGCTGCGGCACCCGGCGGTGGGTGATGCGCCGCACCAGGTGGATCAGGGCGTACTCCAGGTTGACCTTGCGCCCGAAGATGAAGTAGAGCAGGATTCCCGCCAGGATGATGCCGAAGGCGATCTGAACCGAACCCAGCCCCAACTCCAGGATCAGCCAGGCGAAGATGATCATGCTGACGATCGGAGTCGCCGGATACCACGGCATCCGGAAGCTCGGGCGGTAGTTCTGGATTTCGCTCTCGCGCAGGATGATGACCGAAACATTGGTCAGGATGAACGACAGCATGATCACGGTGGAGGCGACCGTGACCAGCTGTACCAGCGGCAGCAGCTGCGCCACGACCATCACCGCCCCGGTGATCAGCAGCGCCGGCAACGGCATTTTGCGGGAGCCGACGGTGCGGCTGAAAAAACGCGGAATCAGCCGGTCCCGGCCCATGGCGTAGGGGAAACGCGCCGCCGCCATCACGCCGGCGTTGGCCGTGGTGACGAAAGCCATCACCGCGCCGACGGTGATGATCGCGAAGCCGGGGAGGCCGTAATACAGTTTCGCCGTATCGGCCAGCGGCGTCAGCGACTTGGACAGCATCTCCGGCTCCAGCGCGCCGACGGTGATGACCAGGGTCGCGACGTAGATCAGCAGTACCGCGACCGTGGCGCCGATCATGCCGAGGGGCAGATTGCGGCGCGGGTTCCGGACCTCCTCGGAAACGCTGGCGACGTCGAGCAGCCCGCCGAAGGCCACGAAGACGAAGGCGGCTTCGGCAAAAAGACCCGAAAAACCCTGGCCGGGAAGGAACAAAGGCGAAAAACGCGACGGCTTCAGCTCCGGCAGGCCGAGCGCGATGTACGACACCATCGCCAGAAACAGCAGCGCCACCATGATGACCTGCGCCCAGGCCGCCTCCCGGGTCCCGATCAGGTTGACGCCGAGAAAGAGCAGCGTCAGCACCATGCCGGAGAGAATCGGATCAATCCCGGCGAACTGATAGATGACTTCGGAAAGGCCGAAGATGGCGAAGGCGCTCTTCAACGCGATCGCGCACCAGTTCAAGAGCCCCGAAACGGTCCCCGCCATCGGCCCCAGACTGCGGCCGGTGTAATAGTAGATTCCGCCGGCCAGCGGCATGGCCGTGGCCAGTTCGATGGTGGCCAGCGACCCGAGGAGCGCGCACGCCCCGGCCAGGGCGTAGGCGATGAATACCGCGGGACCGACCTGGGCGAAGGCGACTCCGGGCAGAACGAAAATTCCCGAACTGATCATCGCTCCGGCCGAGATGGCGAAGACGTCGACCAGGCCCAGGGTTTTGTTCAGTTTACGCCTTCTCATGTTCAGTTCCTCCGGCAATCGACAAAATTACCACATGCAGCCGCTTTTTTTTTGTCGTTTTGTCAGTATGAACGAACGCGGCGGGAATCATTTGGCCGGCGCGGACTGGCGCACGGTTACGGTGTAAACGTCGCTCAGCATATCATCGGAGACCGACAGGCGGCCGCTGATTGCGATGTGGAGCGGTCCGTCGGCTTTGAAGGGCGGCGGCGCGATTTCGTCGGTCGCCCACTGGGAGGCGTAGAGAGATTTACCGGATTCGTCGTAAACCGACGCCTGAAGACGCATGGTATGATCCGGCTTCAGCAATGCGGCGCTGACCGCGACGCTGTCGCCGGGGGCGGCGTCGATCCGGTACCAGTCGATGTCGTCGGCCCCGTCGATCCGGCCGTAGCGGACCTGGTCATACTCCAGAGGCCGCGCGTCGTCCGGCGTTTCCGGTTCGCCGATCAGGTATTTGTCGAACTGGCGGAACAAGCGCAGCTGGTTGGCGCGGAAGGCGCGGTCCATCAGGTAGTATTCGCCCTTTTCCGCGTCGAAGACCAATTGGGTGCGGGTCAGTTGTTTGGGACCGTTTTCCCGCGCCCCGTAGGGCTTGCCGCCGTTGCAGTCGTCGGTGTTGCTGAAGTAGATGAAAAACCCTTCGTCGCCCCGGTCTTCGTAACCCCACAGGGTGATTTCGTGCAGCGTCGCGCCGGAATGCACGCTCATCGACACGCCGAAACCGGCCTGGAAGAATGCCTTGAGCAGCATGAACTCAATCTCGGGCGGATGTTCCTTGAAGGCATAGGCGAGGACCAGCTCCCGGGCATTGAGCCGTCCCGCCAGCAGCTTGCCGCCCTGGGGCGCCTGCGAATAGCTGCTGCCGTCGGTGAACCACAGGAACCCCTGGTCGGCGCGGAAGCCGACGTCGCCCCAGCACTGCTGGTAATAATCCATCACGCTGTCTTCGGCGTGGGGAAATTCGGCCAGGCCCTGCGATTCGACGTAATGCGCCCAGCCGCCCCAGACCAGCAGGTTGGCGGTGACGCCGGCCCAGCACAGCGCCGAGTCGTTCTGCCACATCTTGTTGGCGTCGGCGTACCAGATGCCTTCGGGCGAAACCTGCCGCAGATAATCGTGGCCCCATTCGCGGCTGCTGAAAAAGCTTTCCGCTTCGGGCCCGGCGCCGAGGCAGCACAACGGCAGCAGGGTGGTCCAGAGATATTTCATGACTCTTATGATAACATTCGGAACGGCTTTTGTCAAGCGCCGTTTGCATTTTCGTCGGGGCGATGTAGATTATCCGGCATGGCGGAAATACGGATCAGCACCTCGCGGGACCGCGAGATCATCGACGTGACCCGACTGGTCGAGCAGGCCTTGCCGGTCGGTCTGGAGTGCGGCATCTGCCACATCTTCTGCCCCCACACCACCGCCGGATTGACCGTCAATGAGAACGCCGATCCCGACGTCAGGCACGACCTGCTGGCCAAATGGGAACGGATGGCCCCCCGCGACGAGAGCTTTTACCGCCATGGCGAAGGCAATTCGGCGGCGCATTTCCTGGCGACCCTGACCGGCTTTTCGCTGACGCTGCCGGTGCGCGCGGGCCGCCTGGTCCTCGGGACCTGGCAGGCGGTCTACTTCTGCGAATTCGACGGCCCGCGCAGCCGCAAACTCCGGGTCATGTGGCAGCCCGCGGCGGAGTGAGTTTCCTCGACGCCGTCATTCGTCCTTGTCGGCGCTGTTCCACTTGAAGAGGCGGTTGTAGGTCGGGTTGGTGCTGGCGGCGTCGCCCCCGAAATCGTTGTAGGCCTTGGGTTCGACATGGCCGTCCAGCCACAGGATGTTGGCGCGGCGGTTGTGGTGGAGACCGACCCGGTACCAGTGGGTCGCGGCGTCGCGCCCGGAAGAGGTGCCGGGACAGAAGGAACGCTTCTCGCGGTCGGCGACAGCGCCATCGCCGTAGGTGAAGTTGCCGTCGGCGAAGACGATCTTTTCGCTCGGGTTTTCGCGCATCGAGCTCAGCGGACGCCCGATCACGGTGCCGGCCGGCGCGGCGGGATTGCTGCTCGGGGTCTGGCTGGTGTACCAGTTGATGACGTAGTTGACCTTGGCCTTGCCGGGTTCGCTGTTGTAGCCGAAGTAATTGCCTTCGCTCGGGCAGAGATAGATGCCGCTCAGCGCGCTGCTCAGGCTGTTGCGGTTGGCGACGGTGACGTCGATGCCGCGGTCGTAGCCGGCGAGGAGGTGAAACCAGCGCAATCCGTCGGTGACGGCGGTGGAGGAGCTCGCCGCCGCGCCGAGAAAGCTCTGCGGCATTTTTTCGTCGTTGTCGTTGAGAAACATGGTCAGCGCCAGGCCGAGCTGCTTCAGGTTGCTGACGCATTTGGAGG
>JAVBSD010000216.1:0-3073 GCA_031547325.1 Victivallaceae bacterium
AGGCGTTGTCCGGGCTGATGAAGACCGCCGGACGCTCGCCACGCAAGGTGTTGTGGCGGCGCCAGAAGTCGATCTTCGTCCGCTGCTCGTCCTTGGCGGCGATGTCGCGCACCTGCCGGGCCAGGTCCCGCAGCAGCAGCCGTTCCTCTGTTTCAATGCGCATGATGCTCCTTACGCGGTCGCGAGGTTGTGGCCCGCGATCAGGCGGTTCAAGTAGGCGCTGAGCTGTTTCCAGTAGTCGGGCCGGAACTCCGGCAGCGGCGTCGCGTCGATGCCGGAGTTGATGACGTTTTCGAAGATCTCCAGCGCCCGCGCCTCCTCCGCCGTGCCGCCGGCGACGCCGGGCAGCAGGCCGTTTTCGTAGAGGTAGGTCAGTTTGACGATCACCCCCATCTGGACCAGGTCCCACGGCGGCGCCTCCCCCTCCCCCGCCGCCAGGCAGCCGAGCACGTTGCGCAGCGCGTCGTAGGTCAGCGGCGCCGCCACGCCCGGCGCCGAATTGGCCAGCAGAAAGGCCCCGACGTGTCCGGCAAAGGTGAACTTGTCGCGGTCGGCCGCCAAACCGGTGAAGTCGGCGGCCAGCTCCAGCTCCCCGACCGAAAAAAGTTCGCTCCGGTCGCTCGGAGCGTACTCGACGTCGAGCTCGCAGTAGAGGTCGGCAAAGGGATATTTGGTCGCCCCGACCTTGCGCGCGCCGCGCAGCATCAGCGACAGCTTGCCGGCGTCGGGGCTCAGCCCGGCGACGATCAGGTCGCTTTCGCCGTAAGGCGTCTTGCGGAGAACAATGATCTGGGTGGATTCGCTTTCCATGCCGCTACTATAACGCCAACCGTCCCGAAATCAAGCCGGAAGGCTTGAAAAAAAGCCTTCCCGGCGGTATATTTCCACGATACCTTACAACTCGGGGAGATTTTCCATAATGGCGATCGAAACGTGGCTCAAGTGTGTGCATTGCGGCAAGGAATACGATCTCGGCCTGGTCCGTTACAACTGCGTCTGCGGCGGCGTCCTCGACGTGGTGCGCGACCTCGCCCGCCTCGACGGCGGCAAGCTCAAGCAAAGCTGGGAGGAGCGCTGGGGCGCCCGCCGCGGCGTCCATGCGAGCGGCGTCTGGCGCTACAAGGAGCTGATTGCGAACTTTCCCGACCATGAAATCGTCAGCCGCCAGGAGGGCAACACCCGCCTCTACCCGGCGGGCAAAGCCGGCGCCTACGCCGGGCTGAAGAATTTCCTGCTCAAGCACGAGGGCGAAAACCCGACCGGTTCCTTCAAGGACCGCGGCATGACCGCCGGCGCCTCCGCGGCGCGCCATTACGGCGCGGCCACCGTCGCCTGCGCCAGCACCGGCAACACCTCGGCCTCGATGGCCTCCTATGCCGCGGTGGCCGGGATGCGTTCGGTGATCTTCATCCCCGAGGGCAAAATCGCCTACGGCAAGCTGGCCCAGGCGCTGGCCTACGGCGGCAGGACGCTCCAGATCCGCGGCAACTTCGACGACGCGATGACCCTGGTCCAGGAGGTGTGCGCCGAGCTCAACATCTATCTGCTGAACTCGATCAATCCCTTCCGCATCGAGGGGCAGAAGGCGATCGGCTTCGAAATCCTCCAGCAGCTCGACTGGCAAGTCCCGGACTGGTTCGTGATTCCGGGCGGCAACCTCGGCAACAACAGCGCGCTGAGCAAGGGCCTCCAGGAGCTCCACGCCCTCGGCATCATCGACAAAATCCCGCGCATCGCGGTGATCCAGGCCGCCGGTTCGGCGCCGCTGACCAAAATGTGGAAAAACAACACCCCTTTCGAACCGGTCCGCGATCCCGACACCATCGCCACCGCGATCAAGATCGGCAACCCGGTTTCGTGGGAAAAATCGCTGCGCGGCCTCGAATGGTGCGACGGCGTGGTCGAATCGGTCACCGAGCAGGAGATCATGGACGCCAAGGCCTGGGTCGACGCCGCCGGCATCGGGGCCGAACCCGCCTCGTGCTGTTCGGTCGCCGGCGCCAAAAAGCTGGTCGAGGCCGGCGTCATCGATCCCGAAGCCAACGTGGTCGGCATCCTGACCGGCTCGGTGCTCAAGGACCCCGACGCGGTAATCGCCTACCATCGCGACGAACTGCGTGCCCAGGGCATCGTCGGCACTTACGCCAATGTCCCGACGGTCATCGATCCCACCCTCAAAGCCGTCGCGGACGCGCTGGCCAAATAAAGGAACGTTTTCTATGCGCAAGTTCGGATGGCTCATACTCTTCGTCCTGCTGGCGGCCCTGGCCGGCTGCCGGCACGGAACCCGCCTGCTCCACGACGAAACCCCGGGCGATCCGACGGCCAGCCGGATTTACCGCCTCGACAACGGCCTCAGCGTCTACCTCGGGCGCAGTCCCGACGCGCCGCGCGCCTACGCCATCATCGGGGTGAAATCAGGTTCGGCGGCGGAACCGGCGGATTCCACCGGGCTGGCGCACTACCTCGAACATCTGCTCTTCAAGGGCACCGACCGCATCGCCGCGCTGGATTACGCGGATGAAAAACCGCTCCTCGACCGCATCGGGGAGCTCTACGAGGAGCACCGCCGCGAAACCGATCCCGAGCGCCGCGCCGTCCTCTACCGCGAAATCGACCGCCTCGCCGGCGAGGCGGCGCAATATTCCAGCGCCGACGAATACGGCCGCCTGACCCGCTCGATCGGGGCCGCCGGCACCAACGCCTTCACCAGCTGGGACCTGACCGCCTACGTCAACGACATCCCGGTCAACGAGCTGGACAAATTCCTCGCCATCGAGGCCGAACGCTTCCGCAACCCGGTCTTCCGCCGCTTCCACACCGAGCTGGAAACGGTCTACGAGGAATTCAACCGGTCCCAGGACCAGGACTCCTCCCGCGCCTTCTACCGCCTCCTCGGCGAACTCTTCCCGCGCCATCCCTACGGCCGGCCGATCATCGGCACCGCCGCCGACCTCAAAAATCCGTCGATCCGCAATCTTTACGACTTCTACCGCGACCACTACGTCCCCGGCAACATGGCCGTCATCATCGTCGGCGACATCGATTACGACGAAACGCTGGCGCTGATCGA
>JAVBSD010000366.1:0-4127 GCA_031547325.1 Victivallaceae bacterium
GGGAAATTCCGGCCGGCGCGGCGGTCCGGTACGGGAGCCGGAGTTATCAGATCCGCTCCGTCCGGGTCTGCCGCGACCTCGACGGGCAAATCATCGCCAGCCGGTGTCTGGTGGTGTAGCAATCACACACAAAAAAAGCACGGTGACGTTTCCGTCGCCGTGCTTTTTTTTGCCGGAGAAATTACCAGCGGTTGCCGCCGCCGCGATTGCCGCCGCCGCCGAAACCGCCGCGCGCCGGACGATCTTCCTTGGGACGCGCCTCGTTGACCACGATGGCGCGATCACCGAGCTTCTTGCCGTTCAGGCCTTCGATCGCCGCCTTGGCTTCGCCGGCGTTGCTCATTTCGACGAAACCGAACCCCTTGGCGCGGCCGGTGTCACGGTCGGTGATCAGGCTGACGCTGTCGACGGTTCCGAACGCGGAAAACGCGTCACGGACATCGGCTTCAGAGGACGAAAACGACAGATTTCCCACATAAAGCTTCATTGGGAACTTCCTTTCGCGGCATTGCCGCATACTTCAAGCGGGACAAACGTATCGGATCGAGGTCTGATAAAAAAAATTCTTCAAACTGTAATTGCTTCAGCAATTTTCAACCGAGCTGCGTATCCAGCGGGCTGTTCTGTTTATCCTACCCTGGTCCGGTGACCGGGCGGCCGAACATTCCCGTTGCTCTTGGTTATAATATACTCCGTCTAAAAGAAAATACAACAATATTATTCACCCAAAAGTAAAAAACTTGCAATTCCGGGAGATTATTCGGTCGATAAAGGAAATTCCCGCATGTATATTAAAGAAGTCACGAGTTCAGATACGCCAGAATACCGGGAAAAAGAAGTTTTGTGAAGCAATGTATCAACTGGCCCGGAAGCTGCCGCCTCCCGGGCCCGCAATTTACCCGCTTTTACGCCAACATACAGTTCCACAACGCTTCTACGCGGCGGCCGTATTCGACGAAAATCTTCCGTGCCGCCGCCGGGTCCGGCGACTCCGCCGTGTGAAAGACGTGCGCCAGGTGCGGCTCGATCGAAATGCCGCCGTCGTAGCCGGAGGCTTTCAGGTCGGCGACGATCCGCCGCACATCCCCCTCGCCTTCTCCGGGCCAGGTGAATTCGACCTCATCGGCCTCCCGACGCCAGACGCCGTCCTTGATGTGGATGTGGCGAACTTGTGATTTGACTTCGGAATAGAACTCCCAGGAGCTCTGCCGCGGACACGGCTCCGGCCGCATCCGGTCCGGCGCGAAAACCGGGTTGCCGGTGTCGAAGACCAGTTGCAGCGCCGGCGAAGTCACCGCGTCCAGCAGCCGCAGCGTGTGTTCATAGGACTGCCCGCCGTAGTTCATGCAGTTTTCATGCAGATAGATCACGCCGGCGTCTTCGCACATCGCGACCAGCTCCTTCACTTTGGCGAAGACCGCCCGCGCCGTTTCGGCGTCGTCGGGAGAACGGTCGAGCTGCCACTTGAAGCTCATGCCGCGCAACAATTGGGTATCGAAGCGGCGCATCCGGCGCAGGGCCGTCGCCAGCATCGCCTTTGACGCTTCGAAATCCTCTTCCTTGAATGGATCGCGCGCCCAGTTCGCCACCTCGGAGGCGAAGCAGCAAATCCGCAGGCCCGCCGCTTCGAGCGCATCCGCCGCCGCCGCGAATTCGCGGTCGTTCACCGAATGCCAGTTGCCGCCCGGCAGATTGCGCGCTTCGAGTTCGCTCCAGCCGAGTTCCTTCAGCGCGGCGATCTGCTCCGAGACCGCCGCGCCGGCTTCATCGCCGATGCCGCAGAAAAACATGATTTCCCTCCCCGTTCCGCTCAGCGGAACTTCGATGCGTTCTTGACCATCTCGGTGACCCGGACCACTTCGGCGGCCTGGGCCGGAGTGATCGGATATTCCGCGCCCTCGCGGATGGTCCGGTAGAGCGAGGCGTAGATCTCCGACATGTCGGCGCCGTTGGCGGGAGCGGTCGGAATGGTCTTTTCGATCCACTTCAGGCCTTCGAGCGTACCGTAGCCGGAATCCCACTCCGGCGTCCCCGGCGAGCCGTGGGTGTCCGGAAAGTTCTGCGCCGGATCGAGATATTTGAGCTGAATTTCCTGCTCGTTCCAGCTGACCAGGGTGCCGCGGTTGCCGTAGACGGTGTAAACCGGCCCCGGAATCAGCACGCCGCCGGAGATTTCGACGTCGACGACGCGGTCGTTTTCCCCCTTGCAGATGACCTTGATGTGGTCCTCGGCGTCGCCGCGGGCGGCGACCCGCTTGAGGTCGCTCCACACCTCTTTGAGCGGCGATTCGAGCAACCGCAACGCGTGATCGATCAGGTGCGGCCCCCAGTTGTTGAGCTGGCCGCCGCCTTCGCTCCGCAGGGTCTGCCAGTCGTCGCGGAGCTGAAAGTTGTGGCGGCACAGCTTGATCTCGTAGACTTCGCCCAGGACGCCGGACCGCATGATCTCCAGCACGTGGTTGAAACAGGTTTCGAAGCGTCGGTTGTGGCGGAAATAGAGCTGGCCCCGGTACGTGGTTTCGGCCGCCTGTTTGAGCCGGAGCGCGTCGGCGTAGGTCAACGCGATCGGCTTCTCCAAAAAGACCATCTTGCCGGCTTTGAGCGCGCGGAAAGTATAGTCGACGTGTTCTTTGGAGCGCACCGCGATCGCGACGACCTCCATCTCGGGATCGGCCAGGAAGGCGTCGCCGTCGGCATAGGTCCGGGCGGCGGGGTAGCGTTCGGCGAACTTGTCCAGCCGCTCCCGGATGGGTTCGCAGGCCGCGACGACGCTGTAGAGGCCGGCGAATTGGTCGAGCTCCTGACAGTGCATGTTCCATCCGGCGCGCCCCAGGCCCCAGATGCCGATGTTGATTTTTTTGTCCATCATGATCCTATCCTCATTTCAAAGTGCTTTTCGGAGCTCGGCCAGCGACTGCGCCAGTTCGTCGGCCATGTCGTCGGTATGGGTGTCCTGTTCGACGAACACCCAGCCGGAATAGCCGGCCTCCTTCAGCGCCGCCATCGCCGGCGCGACTGAAAACCCGATGTTGCCCGCGCCGAGCTGGCAGAATTGCAGCCGTTCGGTCCACCGGTCGAGGCCGCACTCCGGGCGGTTGATCCGGATGTCCTTGACGTGCACCGCCGCCAGCCGGCCGGGGTAACGGCGGATCACCGCCGCCGGATCGCCGCCGGCGCCGACCAGGTGGCCGACATCGAGCAGGAGGTCCGCTTCGGGACAGCGTTCGAGGAAGTATTCGAGTTCGTCCTGGCTTTCGACCCGCTGTCCCAGGTGATTGTGCAGCGCCGGGCGCAGGCCCCAGCGCCGGGCGGCGAGGGAAAAATCACGCGACCGGCGGATGTACAGCTCCATATCGATCTGCCGGTCGGCCTGGCCGGGGGTCAGCCAGACGTATTCCTTGCCCAGCCCCGCCGTCCATTCGAGGCCGGCCTGGACCGAAGGCCCCCGGCAGGTGGCGAAATCCATGTTCATGCGGCGATAAAGCGCCGCCTTGTGCAAAGCGTCGGCTTCGCTGACCGCTTCCAGCCGCTCGGTGCCGGCGTAGCCGATCTCCCGCAGCAGCTCCAGCCGCTCCGCGATATCGTACAACCCGCCCGTCCATACATTCATGCCGTAATCGGCCACGCCAAATCGGATCATGGACCTTTGCCTCCTTTGACATTTTTCCGGCTTCATATATATTATAACCTGGATTCCGGCGAAAGGCCATAGATAAAAGCGGCAAAAATCTGGACGAAACGATCATGCAAAATTATTTCGGCGGCGTCGAATTCGTAACCTGGGGCGAATCGCCCCGCGATTCCGGAATTCAGCGCGACCGGTACTTCGACGGTTATTACGGCATCCAGTTCACCTATCACGGCAAACTCGAATACGCCATCGGCGACGCGCCGCGACGGGTGGCGGTCGGCTGCAACGTCCTGATCACCAGGCCGGGAGTGAAGTTCTATTACGGCGCGCCATCCGGGGGGACGCGCTACCACGTCTTCGCCTGTTTCCGCGGCCCGCGGGTCGGCGAATGGCTGAAATCCGGTCTGCTGCGGCTGCCCGACGGGATGATCGCCGTGACCGCGCCGGAGGCTTTTTACTGGACCTTGCACCAGTTGGTCGAACGGTTGAACCGTCC
>JAVBSD010000403.1:0-7816 GCA_031547325.1 Victivallaceae bacterium
ATCCACTTCGACCGCTGGTGGAACCCGGCGGTGGAAAATCAGGCCACCGACCGCGCCTACCGCATCGGACGCCATCGCAACGTCCTGGTGCATAAATTTCTCTGCGTCGGGACCATCGAAGCCAGAATCGACGCGATGATCCGGGAAAAACAAACCCTTTCCGACGACATTCTCGACGGCGCCGGCGTCGACCGGGAGCTGTTGCAGCTCGGCAACCGCGAACTCCTGAAACTGATCGAACTGGAGATTTCATGAACTTCGATTGGGACGACGAACAGCCGGCGCATTCCACCGCCGACCTGGCGCGGCGCGCCGACGCGATGGCAACCCGCCTGACGAAAGCGGGGGAAACGCTCCACCCGGTGTCCGCGGCCGGCCGCAATCCGGCCAAAAGCTTCTGGGGCAAGGCGTGGTGCCGCCATATCGAAGGCTTCCACGACTACGCCTCGCGTTTGCCCCGCGGCCGCAGTTACCTCAAAAACCGCCAGGTGATCGACCTCGTGATCGACTACGGCGAAATCCGCGCCCGGGTGATGGGCGAAAACCTCTATACTGTACACATTCATATCGTTCCGGTGACGCCGGAACGCCTTGACGAGGTGAAACGGAGTTGCGCCGGCGGCATCGATTCGCTGATCGCGCTGCTCAGGGGCGAGCTTTCCGAAGGGGTCATCGCGTGTCTTTGCGATCCGGATCACGGATTGTTTCCCGGGCTCGACGAAATTCGTCTCGACTGCGACTGCCCCGACTGGGCGGATCTGTGCAAACACCTGGCGGCGGTGCTTTACGGCATCGGCGCGCGGCTCGACGTCGACCCGGCGCTGTTCTACAAGCTGCGCGCCGTGCACCCGGCGGCGCTCTACACCGGCGCCCTCCCCGCCGCCGACCTGGCCGGCGACGCCGCCGGCGACCTCTCCGCCGCCGACATCGCCGACATCTTCGAAATCGAACTCTGATCCCCCTCCTTGCAAGGGGCGTCCCAAAGGCGCCATCGGCCGCCGGGCTATGGTTGAAAGCGAATTGGTATCAGCAGCGCTGTACTTCTCTATCGCACCAGGTTATCCGATCTGAACCACGGCCTTGCTTCGCGGCGGCCCCCTTTTGCTTTTTTATTTGGGGAGGGTGCGGCGAAGACCTTCGCCCACAAAGTTAAAACTCGCCACCGCCACAAACAACGCCACCCCCGGCGCAAACGTCAAATGCCAATACCGAAACGGATCACTGAACGCCTGCCGCAATAACCCACCCCAACTCGGCGTCGGCGGCTGCACCCCAAACCCCAAAAACGATAACGCACTCTCCGCCAAAATCGCCCCCGCCACCCCAAACGAAAAGGTAATCAATACCGGCGCCATCAAATTCGGCAGCAAATGCACGAAATACGTCCGCCACCACGGCACCCCCAGCGTGACGCAACTCTGCATGTACGCCAACTCCCGCAGCTTCAATACCTCCCCGCGCACCAACTGCGCCAACCCCATCCACCCCGTCAGCCCGATCACCGCAATCACCACCAGAATCGACTGGTCAAACTTGCGATCCTTCAAAATCGACATCAAAATCAACAACAATAGAAAAGACGGGAAACAAATCAGAATCTCAATCGCCCGCATCGTCAGCAAATCAGTCAAATTCCCCCGGTACCCGGCGAACATCCCCACCGAAAGCCCGATCACAAAAGCAATCAATGTCGCCAATACCCCCACCGCCAACGATACCCGCGCCCCATAAATCATCCGCGCCGCCACGTCGCGGCCAATGTCGTCGGTGCCGAGCCAGTGCCCCGCCGAGGGCGATTGAAACGGCGCCGTCAACCCCGTCTCCGTAGGACTGTAGGGAATCACCGCCCGCAAATCCCAGACCCCCTCATCGGCACGGTAATTGTGCTTGTCCACCGGCGCCCGCACCAGAAAAAACGGCACCGCGAACAAAACCAGCGCCGCCGCGAACACCCGCCGCCGCCACACCGCGCCGCCACGGCAAATCAGCCGCAACACCAGCCAGATCACCAACGCGCCAAAGGCGTAGTTGCATAACTGCTCGATGAAGAATTCAGTACTGTCCGGCGCGAAAAAATAACGCCAGAACGGCGCGCTCCATTCCCCCGACTCCGCCCCGCGCCGCAACAACGGCCGGGCGTTGGCCAGCAACGGCGCCAGCAACGCCGGCGCCAACAGCAACGCCACCCCGGCCATTCCCGCCAGGGCCATCCGGTCACGCCGGAACTTGTACCAGAATTCCCGATTCATCGTTTATCGCAACAGCTTCTCCGCAGCCACCGCCCCGCGGAACGGCCGCAGCCGGAAGTTGAACTGGTAACTGCCCGGCCAAATCCGGTACTCCGGCAGCGTCGCCGGTCCGCAACTGCCGGTCCCGAGACCGGAATGACGGCAGTCCAGATACCAGTAGCAATCGGAGGACGCCGTCAGATCGGTCGGATGGAGCGCCCGGAACAGCTCTTCGTCGCTGTAATGAGTGGCCTTGAAATCCATCACCCCGTCGGCGGTGGCGATCAGCCCGCCCTCCTTCCCGTCGCTCAACGACGCGAAACGCACTTTGGTGTGGTTGCCGTGCTCCTGCGGCATGCCGTAAGGCACGTACTGCTCCGATACCGTGCTGTAATAACGCGATACCGGGTACCCGGAATCGCGGTCGCAGTAGTTTTCCTGCGGCCCGCGCCCGAACCACATCAGTTTTTCAAACGCCCCCGGCACCACCATGCGGAACCCGAGACGCGGCAGGTCGGGCAACCCCTCCGCCACTTCCATGCGGTTGGCGAACAACAGATCGCCGTTGGGCAGGATACGCAGCTGCTGCCGCACCACCAGCGCCTCGGCCGAAGCCTTGACGCTCCCCGCCAGGCAAGTGCGGATGACCGCGATGCCCTCTTCGACGGAGACTTCGCACTCCCGGACCGCGAGCTCCAGATGGTCGAAACCGGCGCTCTTCCAGGCGTGGAGCGACTTGCCGTGTTCATTTTCCCAGCCGCGCGCCTTGATCCCGTCGTTGTCGGTACAGGCGCGCCAGACGGTCGGGACCGGGCCCTCCTTCAGCAGCTCCAGCCCGCGCCAGGCAAAACGCGAAATCCGCCCCAGCTTGCGGTCGAAATCCAGTTCCAGCCGGTCGTTGGCGACATGAATGCAGCTCGCGTGGACGGCGACTTCGAGCGGCCGGCTGGCAGTCACCGCCAACGGACGGACCCCGCCCGTGACCGGCAGCGCGAATTCCTCGAACCCGACCTCGAAACCCGCCGGAGCCCACCGCGCGGCGGCGCGCCGCCGCGCCCGGAAGATGATCCGGACCTCGGCGCGCGACGGCAGCTCCTCGGGCAGCTGCCACTTGACCTTGACCTGCGCGGCTTCGCCGGGCGCCGGATCGAGGCGCGGCAGGCGGCCCCGGGAAACGGCGCGGCCGTCGACCTGGACCTCCCAGCGGAAGTCGAGAGCCCCGAGACCGGAGAAGTCGCGCCGGTTGACCACCTCGAAACAGCCCGCCCCAGGGTCGGGCGAACGCATCGTGAAAGGCAGGATCAGATACTTGTATTCCCACATCCCCGGATGCGGTTCCCGGTCGGCGCCGACCAGGCCGTCGAGACAGAAATTGACGTCGTTCGGCTGGTCGCCGAAGTCGCCGCCGTAGGCGAAAAATTCGCGCCCGTCTTCGGTCCGGGTGCGGATGCCGTGATCGAGCCATTCCCAGATGTAACCGCCCTGGAACCCCTCGTTCAGATGTTCGCGGAAGAACTTCATGTAGTCCTTCAGACTGCCGTTGCTGTTGCCCATCGCGTGGCTGTATTCGCACATGATGAAGGGCAGCGACGCGTCGGTCCGGTGTTCCAGCCAGCCCTGCAGCGAGGAAATCGCCGGGTACATCGGACACAGCACGTCGGTGATTTTCGAATTGGTGCGGGGCGCGAATTTCGCCGGCTGCTCCGGAGTCTGAATCCACGCGCCTTCGTAGTGGACGTAGCGGTCGGGATCGAACTCGCGGACCCAGCCGGCCATCGCCGCGTGGTTCATCCCGGCGCCGGATTCGTTGCCCAGCGACCAGCCGATGATGCTGGCGTGGTTCTTGTCCCGCAACACCATTTTCATCACCCGGTCGAGAAAGGCGTGGCTCCAGCGCGGATTGCTGCAGCAGTCCTGATAGTAGTGGTGCGCCTCGATGTTGGTTTCGTCGAGCACGTACAGCCCGTATTCGTCGCACAGCTCGTAGAAACGCGGATAATCCGGGTAGTGCGAAGTGCGGACGGCGTTGATGTTGAACTGCTTCATCAGCTCCAGGTCGCGCCGCATCGCCGCTTCGGAAAGCGTCCGCCCGGTGTCGGGATGGTGTTCGTGGCGGTTGACGCCGGCGATCAGGATCGCCTTGCCGTTGATCTTGAGCAGGCCGCCGGAGATTTCGACGCGCTTGAAGCCGACGCGGCAGCCGGTGGCGTCGTGAACCTTGCCCGCCGCGTCGACCAGCGTCACCGCCAGCGTATACAGATACGGCTGCTCGGCGCTCCAGGCGCGGAGGTTTTTGACCGGAATCTCCGCCCGGGTCACCGGGCTGCCCTGGCAGACCGACGCCGGATCGGCGATGTCGAAGAATTTTTCGCCCTGCCACACCGGCCGCCCGCCGGCGTCGAACAGCGCCGCCCCGAAACGCATCCCCGGCCGCCACGCCGGAAACCCGGCGGTCATCTGCAGCTTCAGCGTCCCGTCCCGGAGGTTGGCGTCGAGGCGCGGCGCGGCGAACACGTCGGCGATGTGCCAGGCCGCGGTATTGTACAAGTAGACGTCGCGGGTCAGCCCGCCGTGCCACCACTGGTCCTGGTCCTCGATGAAGTTGGAGTCGCTCCACTTGACGACCATCACCGCCAGCACGTTGTCGCCGGTTTCAAGGTGCGCCGTGATGTCGAACTCGCTGGCGGTATGCGCGTCCTTGGCGATGCCGACCATGCGGCCGTTGAGCCAGACAGGGATCACGCTTTCGAAGCCGTCGAAGTGCAGCACGGTGCGCCGCCCGGAGGCGCGCCACGCCGCCGGAACCTTGAACGCCGTGCGGTAGACGCCGGTCGGATTCTCCTCCGGCACCCTGGGAATCGGCGTGTCGTAGGGCATGACGACGTTGGTGTAATGCGGGAAGTCGTAGCCCTGCATGGTCCAGCAGCCGGGGACGGCCACGGTGTCCCATTGGCCGGCGCCGGGCTGGACCGCGACGTCCTCTTCGCGGACTTCGCCGGGGCGGCGGCAATAGCGGAACTGCCAGCTGCCGTTGAGCGAACGCACCAGCTTGCCCTCGCGCCCGGCGTTGCGCCGCGCCTCCTCCGGCGTGGCGCAGGGAAAGAGCGTCGACCGCGGCGGCAACAGGTTGAAGCCGGTGATTTCCGGGGTTTCCCACCAGTTGCCGGCGCAGGAGAGTGTGGACAAATTCATCTTCGGGCGATCCTTACAGTTTGACTTTGGCCAGCGCCTGATCGAAGTCGGCGATCAGGTCGTCGATGTTTTCCAGCCCGGCCGAAAGCCGGATCAGCTCCGGCCTGACCCCGGCGGCGAGCTGTTCCGCCTCCGAGAGCTGGCGGTGGGTCATGCTCGCCGGATGCAGCACCCCGGTACGCAGGTCGGCGACGTGAACCACGATCGCCGCCAGCTCCAGCGCGTTCATCACCGTTTCGCCGGCGGCCTTGCCGCCCTTGACCCCGAAGCACAGCACGCCGGAACCGGCCTTGAGATATTTCTTCGCCCGCGCGTATTCCGGGCTCGATTTCAGGAAGGGATAGCTGACCCATTCGACCTTGGGGTGCTTCTCCAGCCATTCGGCCAGCGCCAGGGCGTTGCTCGAATGGCGCTCCATGCGCACCGGCAGCGTCTCCGCCCCGACCGTGGTCAGAAAGGCGTTGAAGGGCATCATCGGACAGCCGAAATCGCGGATCCACTGGACCCTCAGCTTGACCGAATAGGGCGCCGCCGCGAAATCCTTGAGATAAACCAGCCCGTGATAGCTGGGGTCCGGTTCGGAAAATTCCGGATAACGGCCGCCGCTCCAGTCGAATCCGCCCTTTTCGATGACGATGCCGCCGATCGCCAGCGCGTGGCCGTCGATGTACTTGGAGGTCGAATGGGTTTCGATGTCCGCGCCGAAGTCGAAGGTCCGGCACAGACAGGGCGACGGAAAGGTGTTGTCGACGATCAGCGGCACCCCGACCCGGCGCGCCGCCACGGCGAACTGCTCCAGGTCGCAGACCACCAGCGCCGGATTGGCCAGCATGTCGGTGAAGATGGCGCGGGTTTGAGGGGTGCAAGCCGCGACGATCTCGTCGGCGGAGGCGGTCGGAGAGACGAAACTGAACTTCACCCCGGTCTTTTTGAGCGTATTGGTAAAGAGCGACACCGTGCCGCCGTACAGCCCCGCCGAGGAGACGACGTGCCGCGCGTCTTCGCTCAGCAGATTCAATACCGCCAGCGCGTTGGCGGTCTGGCCCGACGAAGTGGCCACCGCGCCCACGCCGCCGGCCATCGCCGCCAGCTTGCGCTCAAAGGCGTCGACGGTCGGATTGGCCAGCCGGGTGTAGAAAAAACCTTCGCGCTTGAGGTCGAAAAGATCGGCGACGCTCTGCGCCTGGTCGTACTTGTAGGTCGTGCTCTGGGCGATCGGCAGCACCCGCGGCTCGCCGTCGGCGGGCCGGTAGCCAGCCTGGATGGCCAGCGTTTCAATGTCCCAGTCGGATATGTTCATGATCGATGGTTCCTTATGGTTGGCGGTAAAAAATCAGTCGATGCCGGGGATGAAGCGTTCGGCGCCGGTGAAGCCGGCGATGGTTTCGGTCAGCAGCTTGATCGCG
This sequence comes from Victivallaceae bacterium, assembly GCA_031547325.1. Classification (GTDB taxonomy): domain Bacteria; phylum Verrucomicrobiota; class Lentisphaeria; order Victivallales; family Victivallaceae; genus JAVBQJ01. The sequence continues at coordinate 6,827 of JAVBSD010000403.1, forward strand.
CCGGCCACGTCGCGCAGGTCGCAGATCTCCACCGGCGAATGCATGTAGCGATTGGGGATGCTGATCAGCGCCGTCGCCACTCCGCCGCGGGTCAACTGGATCTGCGCGGTGTCGGTGCCGCCGGAGGCGCGGTGCGCCGCGGTCTCCTGGTACTTGACCTTGTGCTTGCGGGCGACCTCGCGCAGCCGGCGGCCGAGCACCGGATTGTTGTCGGCGGAACGGTTCAGCTCGGGGCCCGCCCCCAGGGAAATGTCGCCCAGGAGCTTCTTGGAGACGTCCGGGATGTCGGTGGTGAAGCCGACGTCGATGGCGAACCCCACCGCCGGATCGACCGCGAAAGCGCTCGAAGTCGCCCCGCGCAACCCCAGCTCCTCCTGCACCGTGCCGACGCCGTCAACCCCGATCTTGAGGTCGCGTTTGGCCAGCTCGCGCATGGTTTCGGCGACCACGAAAGCGCCGATCTTGTCGTCCATCCCCTTGGACATCACCCGGTTGTTGCCGAGGAGGCGGTAGTTGCTGCGCATCGCCACCGGATCGCCGATCGCCACCAGCGCCTCGGCCTCCTTGCGGTTTTCCGCGCCGATGTCGATCCACAGATCGGAGAGCTCCGGCGGCACATCGCGCTCCTTGGGCTTCAAGAGGTGGATCGGTTTTTTGCCGATCACCCCGTGGATCCGCCCCTTGTCGGTCAGGATTTCAACCTCGCTCGAAGGCACGTTGAGCTTGTCGATGCCGCCGTTGGGACGGAAATAAAGCAGCCCCTCGTCGGAAATGTAGACGATCTGAAAGCCGATTTCGTCGTAGTGCCCCGCCAGCATCACCTTGAACGCCGCATCCGGATTCAGCACCCCGATGGTGTTCCCCATCACGTCGGTCGACACCCGGTGGCAGAAACCCTCCAGGTAAGCGCGGAACACCCCCGCCGTCTCCATCTCGAAACCCGAGGGGCCCGAGGCGATCATCAGCTTTTCGAGGAACTTCAGGCTGCTT
>JAVBSD010000299.1:0-2885 GCA_031547325.1 Victivallaceae bacterium
CGTCGACAGCCCGGTCACCGCGCATCGCGTCGAACGCCTCGGCGAGGGCGAGTACGCGGTGGCGATGAGCCTGCCCGAGTTCACTCCCGAACGCATCCCGCTGGTCGGCTTCATGCACGCGCGCGACGAATACCTGTTGCCGGTGCAGGGCGAGAGCGTGCGCTTCGGCGCGGTGTCGATGGGCAATCCGCATGCGGTGTTTTTCGTCCCCGACATCGGCGCGGTCAAGCTGGAGGAGTGGGGGCCGCGCCTCGAATGCGATCCGGCGTTCCCGCGCCGCGCCAACATCGAATTCGTCGAAGTGCGCGCCCCCGGGCTGATCCGGCTGCGGGTGTGGGAACGCGGCTGCGGCGTCACCGCCGCCTGCGGCACCGGGAGCTGCGCCGCCGTGGTCGCCGGGGTGCTTTCGGGCCGCACCGCCGACCACGTCGCGGTGCTCCTCGACGGCGGAGAATTGCAGATCGAATACTCCGGCGGCAGGGTCTGGATGACCGGCTGCGCCGCCAAAGTCTATCACGGAGAAATCCTCGCAGGGAGAAACACATGACCGGAATCAATTCGCATTATCTCGAACTCGGCGGCGGCTATCTTTTCGCCGCGATGCGCCAACGGGTGGAGGAGTACCAGTCCCGCCACCCCGAAGCCGACATCATCCGCCTCGGCATCGGCGACGTGACGCGGCCCCTGACCCCGGCGGTGATCGCCGCGCTGCGCCGGGCGACCGATGAAATGGCCGATCCGGGGAGTTTTCGCGGCTACGGCCCCGAGGCCGGCTACGATTTCCTGCGCGACGCCATCGCCCTTCACGAATACCGCCGGCGCGGGATCGAAGTCGCCGCCGATGAAATCTTCGTCAGCGACGGCGGCAAGTGCGACGCCGGCAATCTGCAGGAGATCTTCGCCGCCGGCTGCACCGTGGGCATCGCCGACCCGGTCTACCCGGTCTACCGCGACAGCAACATCATGGCGGGCCGCGCCATCACCTACCTGCCGGCGACGGAGGAAAACGGCTTCGTGCCGCGGCCGCCGGAAACGGGGCCGGCCCCGGAATTGATCTATTTGTGTTCGCCCAACAACCCGACCGGGGCGGCGATGAGCCGCCGGCAGCTGGCGGAATGGGTGGATTACGCGCTCGGCCACGGTTCGGTGATCGTTTTCGACGCGGCCTACGCGGCCTACATCCGCGACCCGGAGCTGCCGCGGAGCATCTACGAGATTCCGGGGGCGCGGCGGTGCGCCGTCGAATGCCGTTCTTTTTCCAAGACGGCGGGTTTCACCGGTTTGAGGTGCGCCTTCACCGTGGTGCCGGGGGAAATCGAGGGCGTCGCGGCGGACGGACGGCGGGTCCCGCTGCGCGAGCTGTGGAACCGGCGGCAGGCGACCAAATTCAACGGCGTCGCCTACATCGTCCAGCGGGCGGCGGAGGCGGTCTATTCCGAGGCCGGACGGCGCGAAACCGCCGGGCTGATCGACTATTACATGGCCAACGCCGCCGTCATCGCGCGGGGGTTGACCGGGGCCGGCTTCGAGGTTTTCGGCGGCGAAAATGCGCCTTATCTGTGGTGGAAGCTGCCCGCCGGGCTTGAATCGGCGGATTTTATGAGTACATTATTGAACGAATGCCAGGTGGTCGGCACGCCCGGGGCGGGTTTCGGCCGGGCGGGGGAGGGCTACTTCCGGCTGACCGCCTTCGGCGACCGCGAACGGACCGAAGAGGCGGTCGGGCGGATCGCTGCCGGGAAGGTGAGATTATGGAAAAGCAACTGGTCCGGGAAATAACCGTATTGCGGGAAATCAGCCATGCCGTGGTGCATAAGCGCGACGTGCATGAGCTCCTCGACAACATCCTGGGAATCCTGAATCAGCGCATGGGGATGCCGCGCGGCGCCTTTACCTTGCTGCACGGCGACACCTTGACCATCGAGGCTTCGCACGGCCTGGGCGACGACGCGCGGCAGCGCGGGCGTTACCACCTCGGCGAAGGCATCACCGGGCTGGTCGCGGAGACGGGCAAGGCGCTGCTGGTTCCGGACATCGCGCGGGACCGGCGGTTTCTGAACCGCACCGGGGCGCGGCGCGAGGCCGGGCAGACCGCCTTTATCTGCGTGCCGATCGTGCGTCTGGAGCGGGTGGTCGGCACGCTGAGCATCGACCGTAAGGTCGAGGAGGGCGTCGATCTCGAAAGCGACACGCGGTTTCTGGAAATCATCGGCAACCTGGCCGCCGAGGCGGTCGCCGGGAGCCTCAAGGAGCACGAGGAACGCGAACAGCTGGTCGCGGAAAACCGCCGTCTGCGCGACATGCTCACCGGCAATCCCGGCGAACTGATCGGCAGCTGCCGGACGATGCGCCATATCTACGAACTGATCCGGCAGGTGGCGTCTTCGGACGCGACGGTGCTGATCCGCGGCGGTTCCGGGACCGGCAAGGAGCTGGCGGCGCGGGCGATCGTCAATCTGTCGCCGCGCGCCGGCAAGCCGTTCATCACCTTGAACTGCGCGGCGCTGCCGGAAAACCTGGTCGAGAGCGAACTGTTCGGCCACGAAAAAGGCGCTTTCACCGGGGCGGTGTCGCGGCGGATCGGGCGGGCCGAGGCGGCGGACGGCGGGACGCTGTTACTGGATGAAGTGGGCGATTTGAGCCTGGCGGTCCAGGTCAAGCTGCTGCGTTTCATCCAGGAACGGACCTTTTCGCGGGTCGGCAGCAGCGCCGAACAGAAAAGCAACGTCCGGTTTCTGGCGGCGACCAGCCGCAATCTCGAAGAGCTGCTCAAGGCCGGCAAGTTCCGCGAGGACCTCTACTACCGGTTGAATATTTTTCCCATTACCATGCCCGATTTGTGCAAACGGCGGTGCGACATCATTTTGCTGGCCGAACACTTTATC
>JAVBSD010000169.1:0-3843 GCA_031547325.1 Victivallaceae bacterium
CAGCACTTCGCAGGAACCTTCGACGCCGTGACAGTACCACTTCAACGCGGCCAGGGGAATGGGATGCAGGCCGGCGCGCCCGACAGGATCGGGCAACGGACGGGCCGCCGCGACGCCGCACCACCAGCAGATCGCCAGCACCATCCACCGCATCAGGGCGCCTCCGGCGTCTCCGCCTCCGCCGCCGCAGCAGCGGCAGCGGCAGCAGCGGCCGCCGCTTCGATTTCCGCGCGGACCGCGTCGAGCTCGGGACGGATCACTTCGCCCGGCGGATAGGTGGCCAGCAACTGTTCCAGGGCCTCCACCGCCGCCAGCTTCCGCGCCGGCGTGGCTTCGGGAGCGCGCAGCGCGGCCAGTCCCTTCTGCAACTGCATGACCTTGTCGAGTTCAGTGATGGGAATGACCAGAATCTGGTAGCCGGCATTTTTGCTCTGGGCGTCGACGAGCATGGCGCGGGCTCCGGCCAGGTCGCCGGCGTCGACCAGTTTTTGAGCGTCGACGATCAGGATGTTGTAACGGATCGCGTCTTCCAGCGCGTCGATGCCGGTGCTGTTGATCCCGACCGCGCGCAGCTTGGCAAGCTGCTCCTGGGCGGCCCGGTAATCCTGCCGGTCCAGGCTCTCGAAAAAGCGCAGCAGCAAATCGCAGTTCAGCAACGGCGGATCGGGAGGTTCGTCCGAACACCCCGGCAGCAATGCCACCGCCAGGGCCAAAATGATCGCAGAGATGATTTTCATGGTTTTTAAAATACCGCCGGAACCGCCGGAATGCAAACTTATCCAATAAAAAAAGGGAGGCCGGAGCCTCCCCCAAAGCATACCGGAATCAGCCGGATCAGCGCGCGTAATATTCGATCACGCTCATCAATTCGACGTCAAGCGGCTTCTCGTCGACCAGCGGCAGCCGGACCAGCGTCGCCTTCAGCGCGTCGCGGTCGACTTCCATGTAGGCCGGAACCACCGAGTTGGACTTCTTGGCCGCTTCGGCGACGGCCGGGGACTTCTCGGCGTTGATCGAAATGACCTGGCCTTCGCGCAGCAGACAGCTGTTGCGGTCGAGCTTCCGGCCGTCGACCAGGATGTGGCCGTGGGTCACGTACTGCTTCGCCGCGAAAATGGTCGGGGCGAACCCGGCGCGGTAAACCAGCGCGTCGAGGCGGGTTTCCAGGCTGCGGAACAGCTTTTCGTGGGTCTGCTCGTTGCCCATCTTCGCCTTGGCGTAGGCGATCTGGAGCTGTTTCTCGCTGATTCCGTAGTACAACCGGAGCTTCTGCTTCTCGAGCATCAGCACGGCGTAGTTGGAAAGCTTGGCGCGGCGGCCCTTGCCGTGCGGACCGGCCGGATACGGACGCTTCGCGGACGGACACTTCGGATCGCCCCACAGACAGTGGCCGATCCGCCGACAGAATTTGTGCTTGGCCTGACTTGCCGTTGCCATTTTGTATCCCTTTCGAATTGGCAATTTCCAGCGCCAGGTGTCAAGCTCGCTCGTGGACACCGTGTCCTGGGGCCTGACGCCGGAGTCGTCCGCATGACGCGAACGACCCGATTAATTTAGCATTGAAAGCGCCAATTGCAAACCAAAGCCGCAAAAAACCTTAAACTTCAGGCGTCTTTGTCGGCCTTTTTGCTGTACTCGGTCCAGTCGGTGCGGTTGCGTCCCCCGGCCCGGGCCCCCGAAGGCGCCTCGGTCGACAGCCAGCACTTGTCCGAGGCATCCGAAGGCATCATCCAGGTGCCGTGGCTGGACAGCCCCACCGTCCCGAGGCGCGGCCCGTCCGGAGCGCAGTTGCGCTTGTACTGGTTCGCGAAAAACCGGCTCAGGAAGGTGTTGAGCGTGTCGGTCAACGTTTCGCCGGAAAATTCCTTGTGGAACACATGTTCGGCCAGGTAACGGATTTTTTCCGGGGTCGCGCCGTAGCGGATGAAATGGTAGAGATAAAAATCATGCAGCCGGTAAGGCCCGATCCGCTCCTCGGTGCCGGGCGCCGAAGCGCTGCCCGCCGCCGCCGGCACCAGCTCCGGCGACGCCGGTGTCTCGGCGATGCGGCTGACCGCGCCGCGCAATTCCTCGCTGGCCGAACGGCAGAAGTATTCCATCAGATGCGGAATCAGGGTCTTGGGAACCGAACAGTTGACGTTGTACATCGCCATGTGGTCGCCGTTGAAGGTGCTCCAGCCGAGGGCGATCTCCGACAGGTCGCCGGTGCCGAGCACCAGCCCCGCCTCCTGGTTGGCCAGGCTCATCAGGAAATGGGTGCGCTGCCGCGCCTGGACGTTTTCGTAGACGACGTTGTGGTGGTTGAAATCGTGGCCGATCGCTTCGAGGTGCAGCATGCAGGCTTCCTTGATGCTGATTTCGATCAGCTCGACGCCGAGGGCGCGGCACAGCTCGACGGAGTTGTTGTAGGTCGTCTCCGAGGTGGCGAAGCCGGGCAGCGTCACCGCCATGATGTCCGAAACCGGGCGCCCCAGCATCAGCATGCTCTGCGACGCCACCAGCAGCGCCAGCGTCGAATCCCAGCCGCCGGAAACCCCGATGATGACCCGCCTGGCCTGGATGTGGTCGATGCGCCGGGCCAATGCGCTGGCCTGGATGGCGAGAACTTCGGCGCAGTTGGCGTCGCGTTCGTCGGCGTCGTGCGGCACGAAGGGCTCCGCGGTCAGGTCGGCGTGGAGCAAATCGGGCGAACCGTTGAGCGAATTCAGGTTGACCACCCGGTATTCGGATTCGTGGACGTCGGCGAAGAGCCCGTCGGTGCGGCGGATCGCCGCCAGCCGCTCCATATCGATGTCGGACATGATCATCGCCGAGGAGCGGTTGAAGCGCGCGCTCTCCCGGACGATCTTGCCGTTGTCGGCGATCACCGCGTGTCCGCCGCAGACCGAACTGGTGGTGGATTCGCCGACGCCGCAGGAACTGTAAACGTAAGCGGAAAAACAGCGGGCGCTGTGGGCCGCCAGGAGATTGATCCGGAAATCGGCCTTGCCGACCATTTCCGGGCTGCAGGAAAGGTTGAAAATCAGCCTCGCTCCGGCTTCGGACAGCAGCGACGACGGCGGACGCGGAATCCAGAAATCCTCGCCGAGCTCGATCGCGAATTTGAAATCGTTGCCGGCGGAAAAGAGCAGATCGGTCCCGAATGGAATCGGGGCATCCTGTCCGGTCAACAGATAGGTGCTCCTGCGGATGCCGGCGCCGCTGGCGAAATATCGGACGTTGCCGCATTCGCGGGACCCGGTGATGACGCTCTTGGGGACCAGGCCGACGACCTTGCCGTCCTGGAGCACTGCGGCGACGTCGTAGAGGGCGTTGTTGTAACGCAGCGGCAGTCCGACGATAATCAACTGATGGCGGTCCTTGACCGACAGTGCGATCTTGAGCAGCGACCGTTCGGCCCAGTCGAGCAGCCGGCGCTGATAAAAAAGGTCGCCGCAGGTCGCGCCGGTAATGGACAGCGCGGGAAAGACGATTGCGCCCACCGATTCTTTGGCCGCGAGCCGGATCTGGTCGATGATATGATCGGTATTGAAACCGACATCCGCCACCCGCACTTCCGGTACCGCCGCCGCCACCCGAAAGAACCCGAACATAACCGCCTCCCAATGGTTGATGCTGTCGTTACCGCCGTCCGGCAGAGGGCCGGAATAAAAACGCTCCCATCAGACAATAGCGCCGCTTCCGGGCGAGTGCAAGCGGGAAAGAAGATTTTTTATCCCAAAAAATAAAAAAACAAAAAATAGTCGGCCGCCGCGAAGCAAGGCCAGGGTCCAGGTGGGGCCCACCTGGCGCGGTCCGGCCGCGTAGGCTGGTCGCCTGTCTAAACAGGCGAAATAGTAGGGA
>JAVBSD010000290.1:0-4173 GCA_031547325.1 Victivallaceae bacterium
GCGAAAAGCACGGCGCCCCAGCCGGCTCCGGCGGGGGGCAGAAAATACTTCAGCATGGCGTAGAGCGCCGGAATCGTCGCGATGTAAAACACCCCGGAAACGATCACCAGGGCCGGCACCGGCTCGATGCCGATCCAGGTCAGGCCGCCGGCGAGACCGACGTTCAGAATCGGCAGCGCCGGATGGAACGCGCCCAGCCAATCGCCGCCGGCGAAGGTCCGGGTCATGTCGGCGTAGCAATTGGCGACGTCCCGGTAAATATTGTCGCAGCCGAATGCCAGGTACAAGACCAGAAAGGCGGCCGCCAGCCCCATGGCGCCATATTGCAGCACCCTGCCGTCCGTGACAAACGCCGGCAAGCCGCGGCGGTGATTGACGTCAGACATGGCGGCGCTCCCGGCAGAAAACGGGGAGTGGGGCCGTCGGGGTGAAATGCCGGCGCTGGGTTTCGGGGCAATGGCGGGGATTGATTGTCATGAATGCTCCACAGAGGGTTGCGGGGACGGCGGCCGGCATTTCCGGCAGGGGAAATGCCGCAGTGATGACCGAAAACAACTCCGGCCGGCAACAGATGGCCGATCCGGGATTACTATAGCGTTTCTTCGATGAAAATTCAAGATTTTCATCATGAAATTTTATGGCAGGAAGTAATACCAATTCGCTTTCAACCATAGACCGGCGGCCGTCCTTGCGGCGCTGTGCCGTGTCCGTTACTTCCAGTAGCGCCCCGACCAACGGACCCACCACATCATCCGCCCTTCATCGACCGCCTTCCGTTCGTATGCCCAAGCAAAAGCGGGAACGGTCCATACGGACCGTTCCCGCGGCGTTTCCCGGAAAGACCCTCAGTCTTCGAATTTGCGGAAGATCAGGGCTCCGTTGTGGCCGCCGAACCCGAGATTGATGTTCACCGCGGTGGTGATTTTCTTCTCTTTCGCGACGTTGGGCGTGATGTCCAGGTCGCACACGGGGTCGGGCGTTTCGTAGTTGATGGTCGGCGGGACGATGCCGCTCCGGATCGCCTTGATGCAGGCGATCGACTCCAGGCCGCCGGCGGCGCCGAGGCTGTGGCCGGTGGTGCCTTTGGTCGAGCTGATCGAGGTCTTGTAGGCGTAGTCGCCCAACGCGGCCTTGATCGCCATCGTCTCGTACTTGTCGTTGAGTTCGGTGCTGGTGCCGTGGGCGTTGATGTAATCGATCGCTTCGGGCGGCAGTTTGGCGTGGCCCAGCGCGACTTTGATCGCCCGCGCCGCGCCGTCGCCTTCGGGGTGCGGCGAAGTGATGTGATAGGCGTCGCCGGTGGCGCCGTAGCCGATGATTTCGGCCAGGATGGTGGCGCCGCGCCGTTTGGCGTGTTCCAGCTCCTCAAGGATCAGGACGCCGGCGCCCTCGGACATCACGAAGCCGTCGCGATTCAGGTCGAACGGGCGGCTGGCGTGCAACGGGTCGTCGTTGCGGGTGCTCATCGCCTTCATCGAACAGAATCCGGCGAACCCGATCGGAATGGTCGTCGCTTCGGCGCCGCCGGCGATCATCACCTCGGCGTCGTTGCGCTTGATCATCCAGAACGCCTCGCCGATCGAATGGGTGCCGGTCGCGCAAGCGGTGACGATCCCGATATTCGGCCCCTTGGCGCCGTAACGCATCGAAATGTTGCCGCTGGCCAGGTCGCCGATCATCATCGGAATCAGCAGCGGGCTGACCCGTGAAGGTCCGCGCTCCAACAGCACCTGATGCTGGTTGGCAAAGGTTTCCATGCCGCCGATGCCGCTCGAAACCAGAACTCCGACCCGATCGGGATCGACTCCGGAACCCTCGAAATGACCCGTGAAACCGGCGGCGTGCAGCGCTTCTTCAGTGGCCGCAATCGCGTACTGGCAGAAGAGGTCGAGGCGCTTGGCCTCCTTCTCCGGCATATAACGGGTTATGTCGAAACCCTTGACCTCGCCGGCGATCTTGGTCCGAAAATCAGTGGTGTCGAAGTGAGTTGCCGGCCCGAGTCCGCAACGTCCCTCGACCAAGGCGTCCCAGAAGGTCGCGACATCATTGCCGACGCAGGAAATCGCCCCGACTCCGGTAATGACCACTCGTCTGTCCGTCATACGCTCTCCTGATAAAAAAATCTTGATTTACAAGGCGAACCGCCTCCCTGACAAAGCAACGGGCCGTCCTCGATTTGCATCAAGGCGGCCCGAAACGTCATCAAGAGGAAAATCCCCTTATTCCTGACTCTTGCTGGTAATGTAGCTGACCGCCGAGCCGACGGTGGTCAATTTTTCCGCGTCCTCGTCCGGAATATCGGAACCGAATTCCTCTTCGAACGCCATGACCAGTTCGACCAGGTCCAGCGAGTCGGCGCCGAGGTCTTCGATGAACTTCGCATCTTCGGTGACCTGATCTTCGGCGACGCCGAGCTGGTCCACAACGATCTTCTTCACTTTGTCGGCAACATCAGACATTTTTATTGTCCTCCCTTGAAAATTACAACTTGACTTTTTCAGTCGACTTCTGTTTCAGCGATACAACAACTCCCTATAATATGCCCCATTCTCAAAAAAAAGCAAATCGCGTTCGCGAAAAATACGCCAAAAGACCGCTTCCCGAAGCAAAATATGCGGGCGGAACCAGGCCCGACCCCGGGGATAGGGAGGGAACAATGAGACGGAGGGAACAAAAAAATGAAGGAGAGGACTGGACCATGGCGCCCGTTGGGCGCCCCCCTTTTTTTATTTGGGGGAGCGCGGGAGACGCGGGGGCGCGGTGCTGCCGCGCACCACCAGCTCCGTCGGCACAATACTCTTCACCGGCAACTCCTCCCCCGCAATCATGCCCCGCACCCCATCCGCCAACATCGCGGCAATCTTCTCCGGATGCTGACCGACACTGGTCAAATGCAAATCCCCCGCCACCTCGGTGTCGCCAAACCCCGTCACCGACAACTCCTCGGGAATACGCACTCCGCGACTGGAACAATAACGCACCACCCCCGCCGCAATCGTGTCGTTGCCGCACATAATCACCCCCGGCGGGTCCCGCCGCCCCAATAACTCCTCCGCCGCATGATAACCCGATTCACGAGTCGCCGCCAAACGCAGCACCCGCGCCTCCGGCACCTCCACCCCGCGCCGCCGCAACACCCCGCGGCAACCGTCAAGACGCGCCGCCGCCGTCGGATCGCCGTACCCGCCGACGTAAGAGAAATCGGTATGCCCGATCGATAACAGGTATTCGGTCAAAGCCGCCGCGCCGCCGGCATCGTCGGAAACCACGCCGGGCCCCCCCGCCGCCGGCAATTCCCGGTCATAGAAAAGCGCCGGAATTGCCAGCTTGCGGTAATCCTCCAGGCACCCCGGATCCGGCGCCGCAATCACACACGCCGCACCGGCGCGCTCAAACCACGACAAAAGCTCGCGCTCCTTCGGCGCCGCCCCCGTGATGTGAACGACCATGTGCAAATCCAACGCCGCCAACGCCGGCTCCAACGCCGCGAAAATCCGGTAGTAATAAAGCTCGTCCTCGGGACAGAGAAAGCCGACCAGCCGCGGCTCCCGCCGCGCCGCCGGCGCCGGGCCCAGATAATTGCCGCGGCTCGGCACCTTGTGAATCAGTTTGTCCTGCTCCAGCAGGCGCAGCGCCTTGCGCACGGTCAACTGGCTGCATTGGAACTCCTCCGCCAACCGCCGCTCCGGCGGCAGCGGATCGCCGCGCCGCAACCGCCGTCCCTCCGCCAGCTGCCGGATCGCTTCCGCCAGCGCTATGTATTTTTCCGGTTTGCCCCGCCGCATCGCCGTCCCTTCAGGTTAGGATATACTATACACCGCCGAAAAGAGGATTGCAATCGCGCAATAAATATATCGATATAATTTATTGGAGTTATTTTTAGCGTGATATGTGATTATATCGATATATTAAAAAGTTGACTTTTTATTGATTCGGCTATTGACTTATGCGGTCTGCCGCACTATAATATGGCAAAAGGGGTTTTTATTTTTTATGGACAGAATGCGCGCAGTGCTCGGCTTCGATATGGAAACCGACGTCGGGAGCTGGACGCCGTGGTACCGCGGCTTCCGGCCCGGCACCGAAAACATCCTCAAGGTACTGGCGAAGCACGATATCAAGGCGACCTTTTACTTCACCGCCGACGCGGCGGAGAAGAATGTCGAAGTGCTG
>JAVBSD010000318.1:0-3562 GCA_031547325.1 Victivallaceae bacterium
CCGGCCCGCCCCTTTGGCGGCGTGGGGCGGTCGCGTTTTCTGGGGGGTTCCCCCCCCTCCCCCCCCCTAACACCGGACCCACCACATCATCCGCAATCATCGACCGCCTTGATGGTCTATGTTTGAAACCTCATTGGTATCAGTTTCCCAGACGGGTTTCGTCGTCGACGGGAGTTTGAGGCTGTGGAGGAGTTTGTGCTTTTTTTTCTTCTGCTTCTTTTGCCTCTTCCTGGGCGAAAAATGCGGTGGGATCGAGCAGGATGGTTTCTATTGTTTCGGGCGGATACCATTCGGACAGCATCTCCACGAACGTTTCTTTGTCGAACCAGAACGTCACAGTTATGACGCCGCCCCGCGACAGGTCCACGGAAACATATTCTTTGGGCAGCGGGGGCGCCAGCAAATTGCCGTCTTCGGCGACTTCCAGATCGGCAAAAGCTTCGAAATATGGTTTGCTGTGCTTGTCTGCGCCGCTCAGTACAAATCTGCCGCGGCGGAGGGGCGTCACGGCTCTTGGGTTGTCCTTGAGCTCGTCCTGGTACCGCGCCGCACTTTCCAGATCGGAGAAATGGAGCACATGGATGATCAGTTCATCCTGGCGTTCCTTCCAGTCGAAATCGGGGCTGCAGAATATGGCCATGCCCTCCGGCAGGACGCTTTCGTCGCGGACGCCGACGCCCAAAAGCATATCGGAATGTTTCATGATGCCGAAATCGGCCACGGAATACAGATATTGGCCCAATGACTGATAGTCGTCGATCTTGTAACGCGCCTCTTCCGGCTCTTCGCCTGCGGCTTGAAACACAGCCAGAAGGATTGCCAGGATGCCGAGCATTCGTCGCATTTTACGCTCCTCCCCTTTGGTATCGTTACAATATCCGGCCCGGCGGGAGATTGCAACCCGGGGACGGGGATTTTATCAGAGGGGGGGGGAGCGTTTGGGGTTCGCGTCCGATGGCGCGGCCGGCTCGGCTCCATGTGACGTACTTGGGGCTTCGCCCCTCGTACTCTACCATCGCCGACCGGGCGGCTCCGCCCGGCCTCCCGGCCGGGCTTCTCTACTATTTCGCCTGTTTAGACAGGCGACCAGCCTACGCGGCTGGACCGCGCCAGGTGGGCCCCACCTGGACCCTGCCCAAAGCTTCGCGGCGGCCGACTATTTTTTGTTTTTTTTATTTTGGGAGACCGAAGTGTTCGCGGTAGCGCTCGAAGAGATGTCGCGCCTGCTCATAACAGGAATTCGGACTCATGAAATGACTGAACTCAAAGGTGATCGCCTTGTCGATCCCCGCCCGCCGGGCGGCTTCGAGCTTCAACAACATCTTTTCCCACTTGATCGGCATGAAGCGGATCGGCATGTCGCGGTCGAAACTTTCGCAGTTGGTCCACGACGTCATGCCATAACGGTCGGCGAGCTCCTTGTTGACCGCCAGATAATCGGCGAGCTCGTGGTAGTCGCAATGCCCGTCCTGAAAGGCGACGATGTCGACCGTCCCGGCGATGCCGGAGAGAATCTCGTCCCACTCCCGGCGGTGCTGGGCGATCTCGACCGCGGAAGACTTGGTCAACCCTGTGTCCACCGCCTTGACGCCGTCGATGAAAGGCGAAATCATCGTCGGCAGATTGCCCGAAAGCTCCTTGACGAAACGCCCCATCGCAGCGTAGATGTCGATGATTCCGGCGGTGGCGCGGCTGACCTCCTGGTTGATGTACCAGCCCGCGAAGGCGGGACTGCGGCCGTACCGCTGCCACACCTCTTCGGCGACGTGGCGGCAGATGTCGGTCTCCCGCGCGAAATCCCCCCGGTGCCAGTAGGTCCCGGAGTCGTACAAGCCGAAGTAGAACTTCATGCCGTTGGCCTCGGCGAGCTCCAGGAACATTCCGACCAGGTCGACCGGCGGCAGGTAGCAGCCGCATTTTTCCGCCAGATAGGCCGACGGGTAGGTCATGAAACGCTTGTGGCCGCAGCGGATCAAAATCACCGTGTCGATGCCGATCGAACGCATCGCGCGGAAGTCGCGCTCCCATTCGCGGCGCTCCCAGTTCTGATGCGGGATGTCGTGGCTGATTTCGTCGAGAAAAGTACCGGTGATTTGCATCTTATTTCACCCTGACCAGCGCCATCCGGCTGATATAGACGTCGGAAACCGAAGCGTTGACGACCGGGGCGCAGTAGATGGTCATGCCGGTCTTGAGCGTCACCGGGAACATCGGATACCAGCGGTAGCCCTCCGAGGATTCCAAAGCCGGAATCGGGACGTGGTTGCCGCCGCCGAAATAGAAGCCGAAGTGCATGGCGTCTCCGGAGATGACGGTCCCCTTGGCGGCGCAGCGCATTTCCACATAGGGCCGCCATTGTTCATCGCCTCCGGTCTGCGGCACCCGGAAGAACAGGTTCCAGCCGCTGTGGGTGGCGGGCATGCTCCACGCCTTGCCGCCGGGAGCCAGCGGATCGTCGACGGCGAAGACCTTGCTGCCGAGAGCCTCGGTGGAGAGCCCGGCGGCGGGAATCACCACATAGTCCTCCGGCGCCAGCCCGCGGCAGAATTCCGGGATGTCGTCCTGCGGCGGTGCGATGTTGTTGCGCAGTTGTTCGGCGAAGGCCGCGCTGCCGGATTCCCCGAAGCTTTGCAGCCCGGCCGCCTCGGCGTCGGCGAAGGCCGCTTCGAGAATCGCCGGATAATCCAGCTTCGGCACCGGGACGTCGGAGGCGGCGAAGGCCCCGGCGACCGGCGACAGCTCCGGCCGCGCCAGCAGCAGGAAGTCGATGGCCAGCCCCGTCCGGCGCACCCTCGGCGCCAGCACCGGATCGCCGGCCACCGCCGCCAGCGCCGAAGTCATCAGCTGGCGCGCTTCCAGCACCTTGCTGAAAGGCAGCCAGTCCTCGTGCGCGTTGCGGCGGTAGCAATGCAGGTCGATTTCGGGGTGGCGGGCGATTTCGTCGTGCAGCAGGTCGATGTAGCGCCGGATCAGCGGCGCGGCCCGGTCCCCGTAAAAGCCATACAGGAATTCATCGATCAGCGCCTCCTGGTCGAGGTAGGGATTCCACAGCAGTTGCGCCTGGAGCCAGCAGCGCAGCTCGGCCAGTTCGCCGGCGTACCCGGTCCAGGTTTCAGCCTGTTCGAAGGCCCAGTCGACGCGGTTGGCGGCGAAAAACCGCAAATCTTCGGCGAGCGGCCGCAGATTGGGTAGCGGCAGCACCGAGTTGGGGTAGTTGACCGTGTAGTTCCAGACGCCGATGCTGGCGGCGATTTTGCCCCACGCTTCGAGGTCGTTGCCGAACTTGGCCGCGTTGGCCGGAGCGCCCAGCGACTGGGCGAAGTTGGAATTGATCGAACACAGCCGGATGATCACGTTGTCGCGCGGCATGACGGTTTTGGGCGCCGGACGCGAATACTGGTAGGCGAAGGTGTCGACCAGGACGTCCGGGAATTCGGCGCGCAGCTCGTCGGCCACCTGGTTGACCATATCCAGCACCAGGTCCGCCGGCGTGCCGTGGCGTGCCACGAAGTCGCGGCAGACCTCGCACTGGCAGTAGTCGAAGCTGTCGCCCTGGCTGATC
>JAVBSD010000047.1:0-2687 GCA_031547325.1 Victivallaceae bacterium
TGACCCACTCGCCTTCGGTCGGGCAGACTTCGTCCCAGTTGGTCCACCACGAATACCAGACGTTTTCGGCATGCCGCTCTTTCATGGCGTCGCGCCAGCCGTCGTAGCCGGGGGGCACCGCGCCGGGATGGTACCAGGCGAAGGCGCCTTCGGTGAAATAACGGTCGTCCGGCCGGTATTGGAGGACGCCGGCGGTCAGCGGGTTCGAGCTGTACATGGTGCGGACGTAGCGGCGCATCACCTGGGTCAGCTCGTGGCCGCGCTTCGGGAAGAGGGCGTAGAAGGATTCGAAACTCAGCGTTTCGCCGGCCTTGAGGCGGGTCGGGTTGAGCTGCTGCGACGGCAGCCGCCACGGGATGTCGTTGGGGGTGAGCATGGTGAAGCGGCCCAGGTCGCGGCTGCCCCACAACAGATAGCGGTCTTCGCCTTCGAGCACGGCGCAGGGGTAGCCGGTGCCCATGTTCTTGACGCTGTTGTCGTCGATTCCGTAGAGGAAGGTCGCGCGCACCGCGGTTTCGACGGATCGGGCCTGGATCGGGAAGCTCATGTAGATGTTGCGTTGCCACTCGTCGGCGCGGAAGACGCTGCGGAAGCCGGCCTGGTATTCGCGCGCGTCATCCTGGAGGCAAATGATTTCGGCCTTGACGGCGAGTTCGCCGCCGGCCAGGCGGTAGGCGATCCGGGCCTCGGCCAGCCGGGCGAGCGCCGGGTCGTCCGAGGTCAGGCGGAAGACCAGCTCCTCCGGGGTATGGCTTTCGACGGCGGCGACCCGGTTGAAGTCGCCGTCGGGGCCGCCGGGCGTCCGGCTCTTCAGATAGAGCTGCATCGAATTGGTCCCGGCCGGCTGGATGACCTTGGGGGTCGGTTCGAGGCTGAGCACCTGAACCGCCATGCCGGTCGAGCGCGAAATCCACGCCGCGATGCCCTGGTCGGCCAGATAGAAGCATTCCTGCGAGTCGCCGGGGGCGAGCTCGATCGTCTGTTTGGCTTTGGCGCGGTCGCCGGTGTCGGGCAGCGCCGTGAATTTCCAGGCGGTGACGTCGTCGATTTCGCCGGAGCCGTAGAATTGCAGGATCACGAAACGTACTTCGGGGTCGGTGATCTCGTGGCGTCCGGCGACGTGCTGCCACGAATACTGGTCGCCGCGGGCGATCGGCCCGGAGCCGCGCCTGAGCCAGTTGCGGTCGGCGTCGAAGTAGGCGAGTTCGGCGTTGACGGTGCACAGGTTGTCCACCTTGGCGAAGAATTCGAAATTCAGCTCCTCGCCGGGCCCCAGGGGGATGAATTCGCCCTTGACCATGGAGCCGGCGAGCCGGCCGGCGCGGCTTCCGGAATGGGCGTCGGCGGTGGCGGCGAAGGGACCGCCCTCGGCGTTGACCCAGCCGGCGGCGGATTCGAAGCCGGGGTTCTGGATGGCGACGGCTTCGCGCTGGCGGGGCGGTTCGGCGCGGCTGAAGGTCGGCAGCGCGTCGGCGAGGCCGGCGGCCGCGGCGAGGATTCCGGCGGCGAGGCCGGTCGAACGGATGAATGCTTTCATGATTTCCTTGGCTCGGGCGGGTCCGCCGTTGCCGGCGGACCGTGGCGCGTCAGTCGTTGTTGGTGAACATTTTTTGGTCGGTATTGGAGAGCGAATTGTACTTCTGGCTGGCGGCGTGGCCGTCGATGAAGCCGAGGTTCCAGTTGCCGCCGTGGACGTTGGCGTTGAAGTTGACGGTGCCGGCCGACCAGCCGGGGCTGGGGACGCAACTGTAATACGACATCTGATAGCTTGAATCGAGCACCATCGCCTGCTCCGAGGGCCGCTTGACCGCGCCGATGCTCAGCAACCAGAGCTGCGACGGCGTCGCGTAGCCGACTTGATAGTTGGGGTCGCAGAAGGTGGCGTCGCTGTGGGTGCCGATCGATTTGCTCGGACAGGCGAAGACCGTCTTATCGATGCCGCCGCCGTTCCAGACGCGGTACATCCAGGTATTTCCCCACCACCACCCCCGAACGTCGCTGTCGCCCTTCGCCCAGTCGCCGCTGGTGGAATAGGAGGCGCCGCCGGGCAGGAAGTTGTCGCTGTCGCCGGCGTAGATGGTGGCGCCGAGGCACATCTGCTTGAGATTGGAGACGCACTTGATGTTCTGCGCCGCGGCCCGCGCCTTGGAGAGCGCCGGCAGCAGCATGCTGGCGAGGATGGCGATGATCGCGATCACGACCAGGAGTTCTATGAGGGTGAACAGCGACTGAATGGATTGCTTTTTCATGGTTCTTCCTTTCTCTCCGGGGTTAACGTTTGGGTAATTCATGGAGATCCTTTCGGTTGGTGATATCGACGACGGCGACGCCTTGCGGCGGGACCCGCAAATAGAAACAGCTTTTGTCCGGTCCTTCGGGGTGCGGCTCGACGATGACCGGCCGGGCCTGGGTGCCGTTGGCCACGGTGAACTTTTCCGCCGGAAATTCCGTCTCCAGCGCGCCGTAAATGTAGCGGAAGGTCGCGTTGCCGGCCAGCAGCCGCCATTGCCCGCCGGGGAGTTCGAGGGTGGAGAAGCGGAATCCGAGCACATCGGGAATGCGTTCGGGATCCTCCATCGGGCGGACCGGCGGAGGAGCCGCCAGGCGCATCAGTTGGGCGCACTGGTCGAGGAAATC
The DNA here is from genome assembly GCA_031547325.1 of Victivallaceae bacterium. GTDB lineage: Bacteria > Verrucomicrobiota > Lentisphaeria > Victivallales > Victivallaceae > JAVBQJ01. Next base: position 2,638 of record JAVBSD010000047.1, read on the forward strand.
CGCCGCGACCGGACGGTGGTGCAAGGGCCGGAAAAAGGTCAGGGGCTCGG
>JAVBSD010000178.1:0-2857 GCA_031547325.1 Victivallaceae bacterium
GATCAGAACCTTGACCTGTTCGCCGGAACTCATCGTGCACAGCTGCCGGTCGGCCAGGTGGGCGCACCCGAGGCGCTCCATCGCCTCCATGGCCAGCTCGGTCTCCCCGCCCGCGGCGTCGCGGAAAAATCCCAGGGTGCCGTCGAGCCCCGAAAGCACCAGCGTCAGCGCCGTGTCCTCCGGATTGGTCATCTGCGGCATGAACGGGCTGACCCAGGCGATGCGCCGGCGGAGATCCTGCAGATTGACGTTGCCGAAGGTCGAACCGAGCACCCGGACCGTGGCGCCGTACACCGGCCAGACGTAGCCCATCAGCAGTTTGACCAGCGTGGTCTTGCCGGCGCCGTTGGCCCCGAGGATGAAGTGGTGTTCGCCGGAATGGACCTGCCAGTTGATGTTGCGGAGGATCTGGCGGCCGCCGAGGTAGACGGTGGCGTCGGCGATGGTCAGCGCCGAAACGGATTCGGGTGCGGTCATGGGGTCCCTTTCATGCGGCGTTTGTAGTCCAGCCAGCCGTCGCGCAGTTCTTTGCCGCGGGCGAATTCGGCTTCGAAGCCGGCGAAATCGCCCGCTTCGATCAGGCCGGCGATGCGGTGGAAGCGCGCTTCGAAACCGCGCGCGGCGTCGATCACCGCCGGAGCGTTGTTCTCGATGATTTCCCGCCACATCGCCGGCGACGACGACGCGATGCGCGAGGTGTCGCGGAATCCGGTGGCGCAGCCGGCGTAGCGCCAGGCCAGCTCCTCCTCCGAGGCGCAGTCCAGCACCGTCAGCGCCAGCGCGCTGGCCAGCAGGTGCGAAATGTGGCTGGTGTGCGCCACCAGCTCGTCGTGGCGCCCAGCGTCGATGACGCGGGTCCGGGTGCCGATGCTCCGCCACATCCCGGCGACGGTCTCCACCGCCTCCGGATCGGAGCACGCGCCCGGGCAGATGAAGGTTTCCGCGTCGTCGTAGAGCCCGGCGAAGGCCGCGTCGTAGCCGGAGTGCTCCGTGCCGGCCATCGGATGGCTGCCGACGAAACGCACGCCCCGGGGCGCCAGCGCTTCGCGCGCCGCGGCTTCGATGCAGCCCTTGACGCTGCCGATGTCGGTGACGGTCGCGCCCGGGCGCCAGGCGCCGGCGTGGCGGCGCAGGTATTCGGCGATCCGCGGGACCGGCAGGCACAGCACGGTCAGGTCGGCTTCCGCGAGGAGTTCGGCGAGGGGGCCGGTCCGGTCGATCACGCCGTCTTCCAGCGCCCGGCGGCACACTTCGTCGCGCCGGCTCCAGCCGAGGCGGTGGTGGCCGCGCTCCCGCAGCGCCATGCCGAGCGAAGCGCCCAGGAGTCCGAGTCCGATGATTGCGATATTCACTGATCCGATTCCTTGTCATTGAAAAGCCGAGGGGGATACTATACCATTATCCGGCGCTCTTTGCCAGCCGCCGGAGGGCTTCGGCGGGAGAAAAATCGCCGTTTCTGAGGAAAATATTGCTAAAAAGTGAAAAAAATATTTGAAAAGTGGCGCAAGGCGCGTTATGGTAGTCGCCGTTGGATAGTCGCCTGACGCGGCTCCGGCAGGTGTGTTCTGGATAAAACCTTTTGATAATAAGAGAATTGGGAAGGAATGTTCAAGATGATTACGGGATCTCGTTGGTGGATCGCAGTCGGTTGTCTGATGTTGGTGGCGGGTTGCAAAAACGCCGAAGACTTCCGACAGAGCCGGGTCGAGAACATTACCGGAACCGTCGACTTGCTCCGGAACCGGGTGAAAATCGAGCCCGGCCGGACGCTGACCCTGGAGGAATGCAAGTCCTTCGCGCTGGCCAACAACCTTGACATCAGGGTTTTGGATATTCAGGAGGAGGTTTCCAGCCAGCGGGTCCACGCGCAGATGCTGGAAATGCTGCCGGATTTCACGGTCAGCTACGACGGCACCCGGCGCGACAACTACGCCGCCAGTTCGAGCACCGGCGTCGGCGGCGGCACCTCCGGCGACCGCGGCAACACCCGTTCGAGCGAAAAATATGAAAACCGCTTCAACATCGAGCTGGCGTTCAGCGTGCTCGACTTCGGGCTGGCGTTCCTCAACGCCCAGCAGGCGCAGGGCCGCACCCTGATCGACCGCGAAATGCGCCGCCGCGCCGCCCAGAACCTCCAGCTCGACGTGACCCGCGCCTACTTCCGCGTCGCCGCGACCCAGGACGCCATCGAAGTCACCGAGGAGCTGCTGGCCAAGTGCGACGGCATCTACCAGTTGATCGACGATCTGCAAGCCACCGGCGAGCTGGACCCGTTCCGGATGATCGACGAACGCCGCAAGTTCTTCAACATGCAGCGGATGCTGATGGCCTACCGCCGCAACTACCAGGACGCCTGCATCGAGCTGCGCGCGTTGATGGGCCTCTACCCCAACGCCGACATCAAGGTCGACACCGCGATTCTCAATGAAATGGTCCCGCTGAGCATTCCCGAGGTCGAAAAGCTCGAACGGATCGCCCTGGTCGAACGGCCGGAGCTCTACGAACTCGACGTCCAGAACCATATCACCGCGGTCGAAGCGCAAAAAACGGTGCTGCGGATGTTCCCGACCGTCGAGCTCACCGCGCAGATGATCAACACCGACAACCCCTTCCTGCTCAATCAGACCTGGTTTGAAATCGGCGCCAAGGCCGCCTACAACCTGCTGAAGCTGCCGCAGCAGATCGCCGAATACAAGGCCATCCGCCGCGAAGTCGACGAAAACGCGATGCGCATTCTGGCGCTGTCGGTCGGCGTGATGTCCCAGGTGCGGATCGCGCACGCCAACATCTTCGACATCCGCGAACAGTATGAACTCGACCTGCGGCAGTACACCATCTACGAGCAGCAACTGCGGAT
>JAVBSD010000244.1:0-5590 GCA_031547325.1 Victivallaceae bacterium
GATAAACGCGCAGGTCGCGCTGGTCGCCGCCGAGTCCGGCGGCGGAGAGATTGCCCGCGGCGCTCCCGGCTTCGGCCGGTTCGGCCTCCTCGGGGGCGACGGCGAAGGTCGCCAGCACCATGCTGTCGCGCGGATCGGGCGGAAATTCTCCCTCGACCGCCAGGTCGCGGTAATCGCCGCGGAAGTCGACCCGCCGGTCTTCATAAACCATCGGCGCGTCGCCGCGGCCGCGGTTGACGCCGCCGGAACCGGGGGGCATGTCGTCGAGCATTTCGAGCAGTTCGTCGGCGCCGGAGCCGTTGGCTTCGAGCCAGGCCTGGAGGGCCGCCGCCGCGTCTTCCTTGCCGACGCCGGGCTGGGAGCACTGGCCGGAGCCGTCGCCGTCGCGGTTTTGCTGGGCGTTGAGGCGCTGCTCGGCCAATTCCTGGAGGCGCTGGCGCGCCGCCGAGGATTCGGCGCGGAGGTTTTCGGCCATTTCCCGCAATTCCCCGGCCGACATCGACTGATTGAATTCGGACAATCCGGCGTCGCCCAGGGTCGAAGCGAGTTCCGGATTGGCGGCGCTCATCTCCGAAAGCAGGTCGGCAAACTCATTCATCGCCGCGTCGAGGCCGTCGCGTCCGGCCTCGGCGGCGTCGGCCAGCGCCTCGGTGGTCGCGGCGAAGGTTTCCATCGCCTCAAGCTCCCGCAGCATCTCGGCCGAAGCGGCCAGCGACGCCTCCCGGAGCTGGTTTTTCAGCTCCTCGATGCGCTGGAACAGCTCGGCGGCGGCGGTTCCGTCGTGTTCCTCCTGCAGCTCCCCGAGCTCGGCGCGCAGTTCATCGAGTTTGACCTCTTCCATGGCGTCGAGTTCTTCCAGCATGGTCAGCATATCCTGGAGGTCTTCGAGCTCCTGGGACAATTCGATGGTCTGGCTGGGAGGAGCCGCGGCGGCCTCTCCGAGCGGGATGAAAATGCATCCGGCGGCGTACACCGCCCCCGCCAGCGCCGCCGGCAGCGCCCGCCGGTCGGCGAGGCGGAAACGCGGCAGTCCGGGCAGCGGCAGGGCGGCTCTCCAGCCGCCGAGATCGAATTCGGCCTGGGTGACCAGCATGGCGTTGGCTTCGGGGTTGATGCTGTCGAGGTAGGCCAGCAGCCGCGTCCGGTCCGGGGTCGCGCGGACGGCGCGCCAGACGCTCCACGCCAGCATGGCGGCCAGCCCGGCGGCGACGATGACGGCGGCAACCCACCAGGGCCATCCGCCGGCGAAAATGCGCAGCAGCAGCAGCAGCGACCCCACGGCAAAGCCCGCCGGCAGCAGCGCCAGCAAAAACAGGCGCAGCCAGGCCATGCGAAAGCATTGCATTTGCACCCGGCGCAGCCGCCGATTCAGTTCCAGGGTCCAATCGTCCCGCATGACAATCCAAATTTCAGCTAAAGTGTCACAGTCAATATGACACGCTTAAAATAAAATTCAAACCTTGGACGCCGCAATCGGGTAAATTCTTGGTTAAAAAATTTTACCATGGCCGGTAGCGCCGGCGGTAGGCGCTCGGGGAGTCGCCGGTCCAGCTCCGGAAACGGCGGCTGAAGTACAGCGCGTCGGCAAAGCCGCAGGCTCCGGCGATGTCCTTGATCGTCAGATCGCTCTCGACCAGCAGCCGGCAGGCTTCTTCGCGCTGGCGGGAGGCGCGGTCGCGTCCGGGGGGGAGGTTGTGTTCGGCCCGCCAATGGCGGCGGAGGGTCGACGCCGACATGCCGAGGCGGCGGGCGATGCCGGCGTAATCGGGAGGGCGGTCGAGTTCTTCGCGCAGATTCCGGCGCGCCCGGGCCAGCCGGACGGCGGCTTCGGAGGCCGGGGCGGAGCCGGGGGCGGGCTCCAGCGACGCGGCGGCCATTTCGCAGATGCAGCAGTCGACCCGCAGCGGGTCGGGCGGATCGCGTTCGAGCAGCCCCAGCAGCCGCTGCACCGCGTCCATCAGCCGCGCCGGGTTGCCGGCCGGCCAGCAGCAGCGCGTTTCCGGGTCGATGCCGGCGCGCCGCCAGGCGTCGAATTCCGAGGACGGAAAAATGGCGTAGATTTCGACCCAGTAATCGTCCGGTCCGTAATCCATCATCACGCCCGGCCATTGGGTCAGGACCATCGGCGCGATCACCGGATACTTCCGGCCGGCGTAGTGGTAGTCGCCCTCGCCTTCGAGAATGAACGACAGATTGAAGGTATCGAAACACTGCCGTATCCGGTCGTGTTTGCGCGGGACGACGCCGATGCTGCCGACCGCCGGCAGCAGGGACAGGGCGCGCGGCAGTCCGGCGAAAAATTTGCTCATATAATCCATATCGATGACAAAAAAATCTATTCCTTTACTCGCAGACCGGTGCTATAATATAGCCGTCGTTGAACAAAATATCAATATGGGGTTTGCTGCGATGAGCGAAAAACAATTTCGGGTGGGGGTGATCGGCTGCGGCAATATTTCCGGGGCGTACTTCGGCGCCGGGAAAACCTTTCGGATGCTGGACTACGCTGCGTGCGCCGATCTGGACCCGGCGCGGGCGCAGGCCAAGGCGGCGGAATACGGCTGCCGGGCGGTGACGGTCGACGAGCTGCTGGCCGACGACTCGATCGACGCGGTGTTGAATCTGACCACGCCGCAGCAGCATGTCGAAATCGATCTGGCGGCGTTGGAGGCGGGCAAGCACGTCTATGCCGAAAAGCCGTTGGCGTTGAATTTCGCCGACGGCAAGCGGGTCATCGACGAGGCGGGTCGGCGCGGGCTGCGGGTCGGCTCGGCGCCGGACACCTTTCTGGGCGGGGCGCATCAGACGGTGCGCAAGCTGGTTGACGACGGGTGGATCGGGCGGGTGTTGTCGGGCAGCGCCTACATGCGTTGTCCGGGGCATGAATCCTGGCATCCGGCGCCGGAGTTCTACTACCGCAAGGGGGGCGGGCCGCTTTTCGACATGGGGCCGTACTACATCACGGCGCTGGTCAACATTCTGGGGCCGGTGAAGCGGGTGACGGCGTTGGCGGGGCGCGGTTTTGCGGAGCGGACATGCACCAGTGAAACGCGCATGGGGGACAAGATGCCGGTCGAGGTCAACACGCATCTGGCGGGGGTGCTGGAATTCGTCAACGGGGCGTTGATCGACATGGTGATGAGTTTCGACACTTATTTGAGCAACTTCCAGTTGATCGAGCTGTATGGTTCCGAGGGGGCGTTGGCGGTGCCGGACCCGAACGGGTTCGGGGGGACGGTCAAATTTTCGCGCGGGCGGGGGGTGGAATTGCGTGAGGTTCCGTTGGTCTTCGGTTATACGGGAAACATGCGGAGCGTCGGGTTGGCGGACATGGGGTGCGGGGTGATGAAGAACCGGCCGCACCGGGCGAGCGGCGAATTGGCGCTGCATGTGTTGGAGGTGATGGAGGGGGTTGAGCGATCGGCGGCGGAGGGAAGGGTGGTGGAGATGGCGACGGGGTGCGCGAGGCCGGCGGCGTTGCCGTTGGCGTTGCGCGACGGCGAACTCGACTGAAAAAATAAAAAAAATAAAAAAATAGTCGGCCGCCGCGCAGCAAGGCCAGGGTCCAGGTTGGATAACCTGGCGCGGTCCAGCCGCGCAGGCTGGTCGCCTGTCTCAACAGGCGAAACCCTAAGGAAGCCCGAGCGGGAGCTCGGGCGGAGCCGCCCGGGCGGCGATGGCAGAGCGCGAGGGCCGCAGGCCCAAGCGCGTCGCTCGGAGCCGGGCCGGCCGCGCCATCGGGCGCGTTCAAAAAGCATCAATTTGGCAGTTTTAAAAAAAAGGACGTGAAAAAAATGAAAAAGGCATTGATTTTCTGGGGTGGCTGGGATGGGCACGAGCCGAATGAAACTTCGGCGTTGGCCGAAGCGATGCTGTGCAAAGAGGGTTTCGAGGTCGCGCGGGTGAATTCGACCGACTGTCTGTTGGACGGGGATGCGTTGATGGGGTATGACCTGATTGTGCCGGCGATGACGATGGGGGTGCTCGGCGACGAGGAGACCCGGAACCTGTGCAAGGCGGTGGCTGCCGGCGCGGGTTTGGGGGGGTGGCATGGGGGGATGGGGGATGCGTTTCGGGGGAACACCGAATATCAGTTTATGGTGGGTGGGCAATTTGTGGCGCATCCCGGCAATATGATCGACTATGTGGTGGAGGTGGTGTGTCCCGGTGATCCGATTATGGCGGGGATCGGGAATTTCAAGATGCATTCCGAGCAATATTACATGCATGTCGATCCGTCGAACCGGGTATTGGCGACGACGACTTTTTCGGGTGATCATTGTCCTTGGGTTGCGGGGACGGTGATGCCGACGATATGGACGCGGCCGTATGGGGCGGGGCGGGTGTTTTATTCGGCGTTGGGGCATTGTGCGGGGGAGTTTGCGGTGCCGGAGCTGGCGGAGATTTTGCGGCGCGGCCTGTTGTGGGCGGCGCGCTAAAAAAATAAAAAAAACAAAAAAGACAGTCCGGGCAGAGTCCCAAAGCCGGCCTTATACCAATTCGCTTTCAACCATAGACCGGCGGCCGCCCTTCATCGACCGCCTTGAGGGTCTATGTTTGAAACCTCATTGGTATTACGGATGCGAAGGGGCGGAGTCACATCCGTTTTTTGTGCTGAAAGTCCCGACAGTGTGCAGAAAATTCGGCAATTGTGTTGTTTTGCTCTTGACTTTGTGTTGATTTTTGCTATAATTATAAAGGATGGCAAATCAACGCGGGTCATGATATGGGAATTCGGGAAATCAGGAATCGTCAAGCCGAGGAGTACGTCCGCGGCCTGATCGGCAATCTCAACGCCGGGGAGGCGCTGCCGCCTCTGCGGCAGATGATGGCGGACTCCGGGCTCGGGCGCAACGTGCTCGAAAACGCGGTGCGCAAGCTGGAAAAAGACCGGGTGCTGAAATCCCGCGCCCGTTCCGGCATCTATCTCGCCTGCGAAGAGAGCGCCGATTCCGCCGGCGCCATCGACCTGGTGGCGTGTTCCGAGATCGCCTACCTCGATCCGGAGCATCCCGAGATGTTCGCCACCTGCCTGATCAACAGTCTTCTGGCCGGCGCCGCCGCCCGTTCGCTGGTGCCGCGGCTGCACCGGGTCAGCCACGGCGCGCCGGTCAGCGAATACGCCCAGGTGATCGAGCGCCACCAGATCCGGCGCGCGCTGCTGTTGATGCCGTACAGCAACGAAATCCGCAAGACCTTCGACGCCGCCGGGGTGGAAAACGCCCTGGTGCTGCCGCGTTATTACCCGGATTGCGGCCCGGCGGTGATCGATGCGCCGGAGCTGGTCGAAATGCAGCTCGAACACCTCTTCGGGCACGGCCACCGCCGGATCGGTTTCATTCATACCGTCGACCTCGGCTTCGTCGGCATCACCGATCTCTTGCGGCGCGAAAGCTTCTACCGGGTGATGAGCGAACACGCGCTGCCGGTGCGCCCGGAATGGGTGATCCACTATTCGCTGGACCGCGACCGGCTTTTTGAACGCCTCGACCGGATGATGGCGACCGATCCGGCGCCGACCGCGCTGGCGGTCAGCGACTGGTTTCTCCGGCGGGTCTACGAATATTGCGCCCTGCGCGGCCTCGTCGTC
>JAVBSD010000353.1:0-11316 GCA_031547325.1 Victivallaceae bacterium
GCTTGACGCAGTCGAAGCGCGGGTCTTCGATATAAAAGCTCACCGCCGGGAAGGCGGCGTTGTCGGGAATCCACTTCGGTTCGATGGTGATGACGCCGTCCGGATTCCAGGCCAGGATGCTTTCCAGCGCGTTCGGCTGCTCCTCGGCGTTTTCCCAAAAGGCGAACATCGGCGCGTAGCCGCGTTCGCGCACCGCCCGGTGGATGTCGGCGACCAGCTCGGCGTAGTAGAGGTTGCGCAAGCTCGGCACCAGAATCCCGATGGCGTGGGATTTGCGCCGCCTCAGCTCGCTGGCGGCCCGGTTGGGCCGGAAGCCGACTTCGCGCGCCGCCTTGCGGATGCGTTCGGCCAGCTCCGGGCGCACCCGGTTTTTGTCGCGGTTGTTCAGCACCAGCGACACCGTGGCCTGCGACAGCTCCAGTCTTTTGGCCAGTTCAGTCATCGTAATGGTCATGATCGTTACTCCCCCGGGCAAAGCCGGTCGAAGATCTCCTGGTCGACGACCATCAGGTCATCGTACCCGACCCGCCCCGAATCCGGATCGGAGTGCACGGTCAGGAATAGGCTGATTGCGCCCTGCGGCGCGGCGACGTCGCGCAGAATCAGCCGGTACCAGTTGCCGCCGGTGTCCCCCAGCCGATAGAGCTGCGCCGGAAGTCCCTCGGACAGGAGCCAGAAGTGCGCCATGTCGGCGCCGCCGGCCGTTTTGACCGCCGCCAAAACGGCGTATTTTCGCGCCGGGTCCAGGCCGGACGCGGTTTGAATCATGCGGCCCCAGCCCGGTTTGAGCACCCGGATTTCGCCGTAGGCGCGGCCTTCGCAGGCGCCGTCTTCGACGATGGCATAGTCGAAATCCCCGTATTGGGTGTTGACCGTGACGCCGGTCATGCCGTTCTCGAAGCCGCCGTTGGGCAGAAGGTTGTGGCGGCGCAATTCCTTTGGCAGCTCCGTGGCCGGACCCCAGATCTCGGCGCACGCTTTGGCGGCGTTGAACTGCGCCAGCTCGAATTCGATGCGGCGGACGGCCCGCTTCGCCGCCGGGGTGTCTCCGCCGGCCGCGGCCAGCGCGGTCGCGAGCAGATGCGTGGCTTCACCGGCGATCGGCTTGGCGAATTCGCCGTAGGTGGTCATGCTGTTGAGGTTGCGCCCGTATGCGGCGATGCGGTCGTCGAGCAGCCGGTAGTAGGCGATCATCGCTTCCGCGCCGCCGCCGTAGATCCGGCGGCACAGTTCGGCGACGACTGCGCCGTCGTCGGCGCCGGGATCCCAGCACAGGGCCTGGCGCAGATATTCCAGGGTCGGCGACGGATGCAGTCCCTCCGGCTCGATGCCGGCCAGACCGAGGTCGCGGTAGAGCCGCATGTCCGCGGCGAAAACCCGGTCGTAAGGATGCAGGTAGTTTTCAAAGAAGACCTTTTTCCACAGCTCGTAAATGTAGACCCGTCCCGGATAGGCCCGCGCCCACTCGGTCAGGCGCTCCAGAAAGGCGGCGTTTTCCGGCGCGCTCAACGGCCGGGTGTAATCGCGGCCGTTGGAGACGACGCCGAACCACACGTTGTCCGGCATCCGGAAGGGCGGCAGCTCCTCGTGCTCGCCGTAGCTCAGGATCAGGCAGCGCACTCCGGGGAAAGCTTCCCCGATCGCCGTCGCCGCCTCGGCGGTGAAACGGAACACCTGGTCGCTGACCGTCGCGCCGTACCGGAGGCACAGATCGCATTCGCAGTAGCCGCCGCCGTCGTTGGCCTCCATGGAGATGGTGGTCATCTCGGGGTGCTCGGCGAGGTAGGCGAGCATGTTGGCGATCAGGTGGCGGCGCAGTTCGGGATTGCCGAGGCAGAGTTGCGAAAGCTCCCACCACGGCGACCCCTCCAAAGACGGCGGAGTGCGTTTGCCGTCGAGCAATGGGTTCCATTCCAAATGCTCGTTCAGCGCCCGGCGGGTGGCCCAGAAGCCGTAGGTGTGGCTGATGAAAAATGGTTCCACGCCGAAGCTCCGCATCGTCGCCGCGCCTTCCCAGCCCGGCGGGTTCTGCAGCCGGTAATTGAGGCGGTTGAAGGCCATCCAGTGGAAGAGTTCGCCGCCGCCGGATTGGTGGACGCCGCGCACCGAAAAATACGGCTGCGACCGGAAGTCCATCGCCGGGACCGCCACCGTGCTCCGTTCCGGAATCTCCAGCCACAGTTCGCCCGGCAGCGGCCAGGCGCAGCCCAATTGCCGCAAGAGTTCGTAGACGGCGTACAATGGGCCGCGTTCGCCGCCGCCGGTCAGGTTCAGGGTTTCGCCGTCGCACCACAGGTGGATTTCGTCGGTCCGATAGCCGGCGGTGTCGAAGCCGAGGCGGATCGTCCCGGAGGCGGCGACGGGAAGCCGCGCCCCGGACATGCGTTCGAGGAAGCTTTGCAGCTCCGCCGCCGCGCGGCGGGTCAGCGCCGGCGCGTCATCCGGGATGGCGATGGCGCTTCGGGCCGTTCCGGCGTCGGCGATGATGAAATCGCCGGCGTTCAAGGAGGCGCAAAGCGCCGCCAGCGAGAGCGACGTACGGCGCAAAAGCTTAGAAATACCAGACATAAGCGGTGTTGCTTTCATTGAGGAGTATCGCGTCGACATGGCCGTCGAGCATGGTCGCGTTCATGCGGTTGGAGTGGCGGAAGTAGGCGGCTTTGCAGGCGGTGGCGTCCGAAGCGCCGACGCCGTTCGGAGAATCGTTGACGATGTAGCAGGCGTCGCCGAAGTTGCTCTTGTTGGAGCCGTCGACGAAGACCACGAAACGGCTCGGATTTTGGCTCTCGGAAATGGTGTGTCCCTTGGTGCCAGCGCCGATGCTGTTGAGGTGCTGCTGCAAGCTGGCGTAGACGTTGATCTGGTAGCCGATGCCGCTTGCCCGGTCGGTGTCGGGCAGGGTCGGGCATTGCAGCATCGCCGGATAATTCGAATCGGCGGCCTGTTTGTCCCCGAATTCGGTGGTGGTGAGTATTTTGTCGTTGACGACCGGCAGCAGCCCGGACCAATTATAAACACCGCTGGTGTCGCTGAAGTAACTCGGGACGATCGCATCGTCGTAGTCGTTGGCGTACAGAACCATGGCCAACCCGGTCTGCTTCAGGTTGTTGACGCACTTGATCGCCTGCGCCGCGGCGCGGGCCTTGGACAAAGCCGGCAAAAGCATGCTGGCCAGAATGGCGATGATGGCGATGACCACCAGGAGTTCGATGAGTGTGAAAAAGGGGCGTATAACGCGGCTTATGTCGAGGTTTATGGCAGCATAAGCCGTTGTGGCCGAACCCTCAAAACTCGACAAGGAGAAAAACGAAAATGCACAGCCGAGCGACAACACATCACATAAGCCGCGTTATGCGAAACTGCCGCTTCTGCGAGGCGATTTCTCTTCAAGTTTTTCTCGTCATACGTATGATGCTATTCATATTATAGCTGAAAAAAATATTTTGTCAATAGGAAAAAAGAAAAAAAAGAAAAAAATATGCGTTCGGCTTCACGCGGGGCGCGAAACCGGACGCATATCTTCGGCAGGGCGTTCAGCCCAGGTCGGGCCGGTCGCTCCAGCGCAGTTCGAGGCTGTCGAGCTGATGCAGCTCCAGCACGACGATCTCGTTGACGCCGTCCCGGAGCCAGCAGCCGGGAACGTAGAGGGTTTTGGTCGGGCCGGCTTCCCAGTAACGTCCGAGGTTGCGGCCGTTGATCCAGACCGCGCCCTTGACGCCGGGGCGCGCCAGGAAGCAGTCGGTCGGTTTGACGCACTCGAAGCTGCCGCGGTAGAAAGCCGGAGTCTCCTTCAGACCGCCGGAGACCGGGGCGAATTCGAGTTTGGAAAGGTCGTCGAGCGGCAAGGCGCGATTTTCCCAATTGATCTGGCTCTGCAAGCCGAGGCACACCGCGCCGACGACGCCCTTGAAATCCTTGCCGACCCAGGGGCCGTAGTTGATGTGGCCCATGTTTTCGACCAGCAGATCGAGGGTGGCGTCCTCTTCCGGCATGTCGAATTCCAGAGTCTGCTTCGCGTCGTTGCGGTAGGCGGCGCCCAGATAACGGCCGTTCAGGAAGGCCTGGACCCGGTCGTGGACGTCGAAGAAACGCAGCTCCTCCCGGCGGCCGGTTCCCGCGAGGCGGGTGCGGTAGTGGACGAAGCCGAAGCTCTCGCCGAGCGCCTCCAGCGTCAGCGGCGAAACGCTTCTGACCGGGGTGGAAAGCTTGTCCAGCTGCGCCAGCAAGGGCGCGGCCTGCTTGAGTTCCGTTCTGCCCGGCGTCTTGCGGGCCGGGGTTTCCGGGCGGCCGAAGGGCGCGTCGGGCCGGTAGCGGCGGATCACCTCCTGGAACTGGTAGTACTTTTCGGTCGCGTCCCCGCATTCGGAGAGCGCGCTGTCGTAGTCGTAGCTGGTCACGGTCGGCGCGTAGTCGCGGGCGTGGATATCGTGGCCGTTGGCGCCGTTGAAGAAGCCGAAGTTGGTGCCGCCGTGGTACATGTAGAAGTTGACTCCGGCGCCGGACTTGAGCATGGCGTCCAGGGCCTCCGCGGCGTCTTTGCCGTCGCGGGTGTGGTGCTCCTCGCCCCAGTGGTCGAACCAGCCGTTCCAGAATTCCATGCAGAGGTCCGGGCCTTCGGGCCGCTTGAGGCGCGATTCGGCGAACTGTTCCTCCGGTTTGGAGCCGAAGTTGACGGTCTGGAAGCATTCCGGGATGGTGCCGCCGTTGAGCATCAGCGGACTGGCGCCGTCGCTGGTGAAGATCACCACGTCGATGCCGTGGCGGAGGTGTTCCCGGTACAGCGTGCGGATGTAGTCGTGGTCGCAGCAGTAGCTGCCGTATTCGTTTTCGACCTGGATGGCGACGATCGGTCCCCCGTGGGTGCGCTGGAGCGGCTTGAGGCGCGGCAGCACCTGGTCGTAGTAGCCGCGGACCGCGTCCAGGAAGGGACCGTTCATGCGGCGGAATTCGAGGCCGGATTTGGTCATCAGCCAGGCGGGCAGGCCGCCGTTGTCCCATTCGGCGCAGATGTAGGGGCCGGGGCGGACGATGGCGTAAAGGCCGGCGGCCTGGATTTCCTTCAGGAAGGCCTCGATGTCGAGCATGCCGGTGAAGTCGAAGCGGTCTTCTTTGAGCTCGTGGAGGTTCCACGGCATGTAGGTCTCGATACAGTTCAGGCCCAGCATCTTCGCCTTGGCGATGCGGTCGCGCCAGTATTCGCGCGGGACCCGGAAATAATGCAGGGCGCCGGAAATGAGCTGTACCGGCCGGCCGTCGATCATGAAATGTCCCGAGGCGATTTTGGCGCTTCCGTTCATGAGGGATCCCTTTCGAGAAAGTTATTCTTCCGAGGCGACTTTGCCGCGGTTGCGTTTGCGGTCGAGTTCGGTCAGGTAGAGCTTGCGCAGGCGGATGGTCTTCGGCGTCGCCTCGACCAGCTCGTCGTCGTCGATGTATTCGAGCGCCTGTTCCAGGCTGAGCCGGCGGGGCGGGGCGATTTTGAGCGCCTTGTCGGTGCCGGAGGCGCGGACGTTGGTCAACTGCTTGGCGCGCTGGACGTTGACCACCAGGTCGCCTTCCTTGCAATGTTCGCCGACGATCATGCCTTCGTAGGTGTCGTCGTTGGGGTCGATGAAGAAGTCGCCGCGCTGCTGCAGCGCGTCGATGGCGTAGGCCATCGCCTTGCCCTGGGACATGCTGATCAGCACGCCGGCCTGGCGCTGCGGGATGTCGCCTTTGAACGGCTCATAGCGGTCGAATCGGCAGGCGACGATCGCCTCGCCGGTGCTGGCGGTCAGCGCTTTGCTGCGGAAGCCGATCAGTCCGCGGGTCGGGATCAGGAATTCCAGCAGCTGGCGTTCGCCGCGCGATTCCATCTGGATCAGTTCGCCGCGCCGGGTGCCGGCCAGCTCGATGATTCTGCCGGCGAATTCGCTGGGCACGTCGACCGAGAGGATTTCGATCGGTTCATGTTTGACGCCGTCGATGACCTTGCAGATCACCTGCGGCTTGGCGACGGCGAGTTCGTAGCCCTCGCGGCGCATGGTTTCGATCAGGACCGACAGGTGCAGCAGGCCGCGTCCCGAAACCTTGAAGGCGTCGCCGGTGGTTTCCTCCACCCGCAGCGCGACGTCCTTTTCGATCTCCAGAAAGAGGCGTTCGCGCAGGTGGCGGCTGGAGACGAACTTGCCTTCCTTGCCGTAGAAGGGCGAATCGTTGATCCGGAAAACCATCGAAATGGTCGGTTCGTCGATGGCGATGGGGGCCATGGCCTCGGGGCATTCGCTGTCGGTGATGGTGTCGCTGACGTCGATGTCCTCGATGCCGACGATGGCGCACAGATCGCCGCAGGGGACGGTGTCGACCTCCTTGCGCTCGATGCCTTCGAAGCTCAGCAGCTGCTTGATCTGGGTCGGATGGCGGGTGCCGTCGCGTTTGATCAGGGTCAGCGGGCGGTTGGTGGTGAGTTCGCCGCGGTAGACCCGGCCGATGCCGATGCGGCCGACGAAGTTGGAATAGTCCAGCGTGGCGATCTGGATTTGCACCGGGCCGGCGAGTTGTTTGGGCGGCGGGATGAATTCGAGAATCGCGTCCATCAAGGGCAGGATCGAGCTGCGTTCATCGGCGAGGTTGCGCACCGCCCAGCCGTCGCGTCCCGAGGCGAAAAGAGTCGGGAATTCGAGCTGCTCGTCGGAGGCGTTGAGTTCGCAGAAGAGGTCGAAGACCTTGCTGTGGATTTCGGCCGGCCTGGCGTCGGGTTTGTCGACCTTGTTGATGACCACGATCGGGCGCAGGTTCAGCGCCAGCGCCTTGTCGAGCACGAAGCGGGTCTGGGGCATGGGGCCTTCGGCGGCGTCGACCAGCAGGATGACGCCGTCGGCGAGTTTGAGGACGCGTTCGACCTGGCCGGCGAAGTCGCTGTGGCCGGGGGTGTCCAGGATGTTGATTTTGGTCTCTTTGTATTCGACGGAGACGTTTTTGGCCAGGATGGTGATGCCGCGTTCGCGTTCGAGGTCGTTGCTGTCCAGGAAGCACCTGGCGACCTCCTGGTTGTCGCGGAAGATCCGGGCTTGTTTGAGGATTTCGTCGACCAGGGTGGTTTTTCCGTGGTCGACGTGGGCGATGATGGCGATGTTTCTGAGGTCCCGCATAAACTGCTTTCGTTGAGATCGTGCTGCAAACAACCCATAATATAGCACTGCAAATCATGAAAAACAATCTCTCCGCGCGGTCCCGAAGGCTTTTTTGCCAAAAAATCCGTCATGAATTTGAAAATGGAACGAACTTAATATATATTACCTGCTGGATTGATCGCTTGCTTGCAGTCCCGGAACGGACCCCGGGTAATTATGGAGACCTTGGATGATAAAAAATCGGATTGTCGCCAGCGAATATGCTGTGCTGAAAATCGGAGAGCGGGAGATTCGGTTGCCGATCGTGGTCGGCTCCGAGGGCGAATACGGGATCGACATCGGCAATTTGCGTAAAGAGACCGGCTACGTGACCGTGGATCCGAGTTTCGTCAACACCGCTTCGTGTTACAGCGAAATCACCTTCATCGACGGCGAGAAGGGGATTTTGCGTTATCGCGGCATTCCGGTCGAGGCTCTGGTGCGCAAGGCCAATTTCACCCAGGTCGCCTATCTCCTGATCCACGGCGAACTGCCGAGCGAGGAGCAGCGTTCGAAATTTTCCAAGCTGCTGAACGCCCATTCGCTGCTCCATGAGGACATGCGGCATTTCTTCGACCGCTTTCCGCGCGGCGCGCACCCGATGCATATTCTGTCGACGATGATCAACGCGATGGCGGCCTTTTACCCCAACGTCGACTCGCTGTCGCTCTCCGAGGACATCGACAGCTCGACCACGCGGCTGATTTCGACGGTGCGGACCATGGCGGCTTTTGCCTACAAGAAATCGATCGGCGAGCCGGTGGTGTACCCCCGGAGCGATCTGCCGTACTGCGCCAACTTTCTCAACATGATGTTCGATTCGCCGGTGGCGCCCTACGAAATCATGCCCGAGGCGGTGCGGATTCTCAACGTGCTGTTGATTCTGCATGCCGATCACGAGCAGAACTGTTCGACTTCGACGGTGCGGACCATCGGTTCGGCGCAGGTCAATCTTTACGCGACGATTTCCGCCGGGATCAGCGCGCTGTCGGGGCCGCTGCACGGCGGCGCCAACCAGGCGGTGATGGAGATGCTCGAAGAGATCGTCCGCGACGGCAACATCCAGAGGTACATCGACCGGGCCAAGGACAAGAGCAATCCCTACCGGCTGATGGGCTTCGGGCACCGTGTCTACAAGACCTACGATCCGCGTGCGGCGATCATCAAGGAGGAGTGCCGCAAGTTTTTCAGCGCGATGAAGATCGACGATCCGTTGCTCGATGTCGCCATGGAGCTTGAGCGCGCGGTTTCGGCCGACAGCTATTTCGTCGAGCGGAACCTCTATCCCAACGTCGACTTCTATTCGGGGCTGGTGTACCGCGCGCTGGGCATTCCGGAGAACATGTTCACGGTGATGTTCGCGCTGGCCCGTCTGCCGGGATGGATCGCCCATTGGAAGGAAATGATCGGGACCAATACCAAGATCACCCGGCCGCGGCAAATCTATGTCGGCAAGACGCCGCAGGATATGGCCAACGGCTGAGTGCGGAAAGCTTGCTTGTTATGCCAAACGACGCCTATCGCAAATACCGTTATCCCGAACCGATCCCGCTCCGCGACCGGCAATGGCCGGACCGGGTCATCACCGCCAGCCCCTCCTGGGGGTCGGTCGACCTGCGCGACGGCAACCAGGCGCTGCCGGAGCCGATGGACCCGGAGTGCAAGCTGGAATATTTCCGGATGCTGACTTCGATCGGCTTCAAGGAGATCGAGGTGGCGTTTCCGGCGGCCAGCCAGGATGACTTCGATTTCGTGCGCAAGCTGATCGGGGAGAATTTGATTCCGGAGGGGGTGCGGATCGCGGTGCTGACCCAGGCCCGCAAGCCCCTGATCGAGCGGACTGTCGCATCGCTCCGGGGCGCGTCGCGGGCAATTCTGCATATGTACCTGGCGGCCAGCGATCTGCATGGCAGGTTTGTCTTCGGTCTTGACCGGGAGAAGCTGATCGCGCTGGCGCGGGAGGCCACCGGGTGGGTGCGCGAGGCGGTGGCCAAAGCCGGGTTGGAGGGCAAAATCGCCTATGAGTTTTCGCCGGAGGAATTTTCCGACAGCGATCTGGATTTCGCCATCGAGCTGGGCAAGGCGGTCAAGGAGGCCTGGGGGCCGTCGGCCAAGGAGGATTTCATCCTCAATCTGCCGGCGACGGTCGAGCGGCGGCCGCCGAATCAGTACGCCGATATGATCGAGTATTACTGCCGGCATTATCCTTATTTGAACGAAACCACCATCAGCGTTCACGCCCACAACGACCAGGGCTGCGCGGTGGCGGCCAGCGAACTGGCGGTTCTCGCCGGGGCCGACCGGGTCGAGGGGACCATTTTCGGACATGGCGAACGCACCGGCAACGTCGATTTGGCGGTGCTGGCGTTGAATCTGCAATCGCGCGGCATCGACACCGGGCTGGATTTCCGGCGGCTGCCCGAGATCGTCAATACGGTGGAGGCGGCCTCGGGGATCGACGTGCATCCGCGGCATCCCTACGCCGGCAGTCTGGTGTTCACCGCGTTTTCCGGGTCGCACCAGGACGCGATCCGCAAGGGGCTCGAATCGCGCGAGGTGATCGCCGACTACTTCGGGCAGGGGTGGAAGATCCCTTATCTGCATATCGATCCGGCCGATGTCGGCAGCGAGTACCGCAATCTGATCCGCATCAACCGCCAATCCGGCAAGGGCGGGATCGTTTTCATCCTGGAAAAGGAGTTCGGCATTTTTCCGCCGAAGGCGATGCATCCCGAGATCGGCCGGGTGGTCCAGCGGGTGCTCGATTCGATCGGCGGCGAAATCGATTCGAAACAGCTGCGGCGGGTTTTCGACGACAATTTCGTCGACGTCGCCGGGATGTACGAGCTGACCGGGTTGGTGTCCGCGCGCTCCGAGGGGGCGGAAGGGCCGGTGGTCGAGGTCGAATTCACCTGGTCGATCGGCGGGGCGGCGCGGCGTCTGACCGGCCGCGGCAACGGGTTGTTGTCGGCGGTCAAGCACACGCTGGACATCACCGAGGGGGTGCCGTCCTTCATTCTCGATGATTTTTCGGAAAAATCGATGGGCAATACTGCCGACGCCAGGGCGATGGCCTTTGTCGGCATCCGTCTGAAAGAGGATAACCGCCTGATTTACGGCGCGAGTACGGACTCCGACACCTCGGGCTTGCTCGGGGTCAAGGCGTTGGTCAGCGCGCTCAATCGGGTCGCGAAAGGCTGAGGATTCGGTATGGCGACGCTGAAGAGTTCGTATCGTCCGGGGCAATGGCGGGAGCCGAAGCGTTCCGGTGGTCTGGCGCGTTTTCTGCTTTTTCTCGTGGTGCTGCTGGCCATCGGCGGCGGCATCTGGCTCATCGGTCGCGGTTGCGGCGACGGCGGCCAGCCGGACTCGCGGCAGCGGGCGGAGGTGCTGGTGCAGCGGGTTGAAACCACCGCCGCCGAATGGGTCCGGGCCAACGGCGAACTCGAAGATGCCCGCCGGCGGGGAGCCGCCGTCGTCGAATTGGAAGCGCGGCTGCGCGATGCCGCCGCCGCCTGGCAGCAGGCCGAATTCGACATGTTTGAGGAGATTCAGGCTTGCCGGACGGCCTGGCGCGACGTCGCGGCCAATGCCGCGAAGGCGCGCGCCGAGGGGCGTTCGGCGGAGCTTTTCGACGCTGAAATGAACCGGCTGGCGGCGGCGCTGGCGACCATGGGGACGACGCCCGAGGAGCCGAAGCCGGTGTCGCGTTTCCGGCGGGAGTCGGAGAATCCCAATTTCGGCAAGCCGCTGGATTTCCGTCATGCCATGCGCGAGGATCTGAATTTTCCCGGCGGCAACGGCCGGCACGCGACGTCGAGCAAGGCGGCCACCACCGGCATCCTGGTCGATCTGAGTACCCGCAACGTGTTGTGGGAGAAGAATTCATCCACGTCGGTCCCGATCGCCTCGATGGTCAAGATGATGACCATTCTGCTGGCGATGGAGTCCTTTGACGTGCATCGCGACTGGACGCTGGAAACGCCGGTCAAGATCACTCCGATCGTCAATTCCGTTCCCCGGGACGGAGTGATTTACCTCGACACCCGGGAGACCTTTCCGATCGGCGATTTGCTGATGGCGATCGCCATCAAGAGCGCCAACGACGCGGCCTGGCAGGTCGCCGAGTTCGTCGGCGGGGGCGACGCCCAGGGCTTCGTCGGCG
>JAVBSD010000259.1:0-9301 GCA_031547325.1 Victivallaceae bacterium
TCGAGAACGACACCCTTATCGTCGGCAACCAGGCGACCGAAAACCGGTCGGCGCCGGTCTTCCCCGAGTACGCCATGGCCTGGATCATCCGCGAAATGGATGATTTCGCCGGACGCAACGGGGACGCCTTTTTCATTTCGGAAGAGAACAAACAGATTCTGCGGGATCTCTATCCCTACTGGCAGGGCCGCACCCTGCAGGACAAGGGCTACGCCGCCTTTCCGCCGCAGGCCAAAGCCATCTACGACAACGGCATCATCCGCAACGAGGGCAACATCACCTCCGGCGACGCCCATTTGGCGGTGGATTACGAAAGCGTGCTGAAGTTCGGCCTGAACCATTACCGGGCGCGGGTCAACGACAAGCTTGCCGCGCTGGATTACACCGACCTGGCGGGCTTGAAGTCGAGCTATTTTTATCAGGCCATCCTGATCGTCATCGACGCGGTCGCGGCTTACGCGGCCCGCTATGCCGCGCTGGCCGGAGCCATGGCCGAAAAGGCCGCCGAGCCCCGCCAATCCGAACTCCGGGAAATCGCCCGGATCTGCGCCAAGGTGCCGATGCGGCCGGCGGAGACCTTTCATGAAGCCATCCAGAGCGTCTGGTTCATCCACCTGATTCTGCAGATCGAGTCCAACGGGCATTCGCTTTCCTTCGGGCGCTTCGACCAGTACATGTACCCCTATTATCAACGCGGCGGGGCGAGCGACGAACAGTGCATGGAACTCTTGGAGAATTTGTGGCTGAAGAGTTTGACCATCAACAAAATCCGCAGCAACGGCCATTCCAAATACGCCGCCGGCAGTCCGATGTACCAGAACATCACCATCGGCGGCCAGACCCCGGCCGGGGCAAGCGCCGTCAACGAGCTCACCCGGCTGACCCTGCGGTCCATCGCCCGCACCCGGCTGCCCCAGCCGAATCTGACCGTGCGTTATTTCAAGGGCATGGACGAAGGCTTCATGCAGGAGTGCATCGAGGTGATCAAGCTGGGGTTCGGGATGCCGGCCTTCAACAGCGACGAAATCATCATTCCCGCCCTGATGGCGCAGGGAGTTTCCCGGGAGGACGCCTGCGACTACAGCGCCATCGGCTGCGTCGAGGTGGGAGTTCCGGGCAAATGGGGATACCGGTGCACCGGAATGAGCTATCTCAATTTCCCCAAAACCTTCATGATCGCGCTCAACAACGGGGTCGACCTCTTGACCGGCAAGCGGATTTGCGACGGGGTCGGGTATTTCCCGGAGATGGAGAGCTTCGAGGAGGTCTTTGCCGCCTGGGACAAGACCGCGCGGCAGCTCATCAAGCAGGGAGTGATTCTGGACACCTGCGCGGACATGGTGGTGGAGCAGGAGGTGCCGGATATTTTATGCTCCGCTTTGGTCGCGGACTGCATCGACAGGGGAAAACACTTGAAAGAGGGCGGCGCGCATTACGACATGGTGAGCCAGCTTCAGGTCGGCGCGGCCAATCTGGGCGACAGCCTGGCGGCGATCAAAAAATGCGTTTTCGAGGAAAAGAGCATCACCAAAGCGGAGCTCTGGGATGCCCTGGTCCACAATTTCGAGGGTCCCCAAGGCGCCGCGGTCCGCCAAAAATTGCTGGCCGCCCCCAAATACGGCAACGACATCGATTATGTCGACGAACTGGTCGTGCGCGGCTACGACACCTACCTGGACGAGATTAAAAAATACCGGAACACCCGTTACAACCGCGGCCCCATCGGCGGAAATTTTTACGCGGGAACCTCCTCCGTCGCCTCCAACGTGCCGCAGGGCGCCGGCACCTGCGCCACGCCGGACGGCCGCCGCCAGGGCGAACCTCTGGCGGAAGGGAGCTCGCCGACCCACGCGGTCGACGTCAACGGCCCGACCAGCGTTTTCAAATCCGTCGCCAAACTGAGAACCATGGAAATGGTCGGCGGGGTGCTGTTAAACCAGAAGCTGACGCCCCAGATCCTGCAAACGCAGGAAAACTGCCATAAATTGAGCATGTTGATCAGAACCTTTTTCGACGACCTGAAAGGCTTCCATGTCCAATACAACGTCGTATCGCGCGAAACCCTCATGGACGCCCAGAAGCATCCGGAAAAGCATCGGGATCTGATCGTCAGGGTGGCGGGATATTCCGCATTTTTCGCAGTGCTGTCGAGCCATACGCAAAACGACATCATCGCCCGAACCGAGCAGCAGCTTTGATGGAGAAACGCATCATGAAACAGGATTTAAGCGGTAAAGTCGTCATCGTGACCGGCGCGGGCGGCGGCATCGGCCGCGCGACGGCCGTCCGGCTGGCGCAGGACAAGATGAAGGTCGTTCTGTTCGGCGGCAACCAGGTTGAAAAATTGCGGGAGACCAAAGACATCGTCGAAGAATATGCCGAATGCCTGATGCTGCCGGGAGATTTGACCGATATGGCGTTCATGGCCGGGGGAGTCGAGCGGGTCGTCGAAACCTTCGGCCGGATCGACGTGCTGATCAACAACGCCGGAATGGCGTTGAACTGCCCGTTCGCCGAGGTCAGTCCCGAGCAGTTCGATAAAATCATGAGCATCAACGTGAAAACGCCGTTTTTCATGACGCAGCAGGTGATTCCGTATTTGAAAAAATCCGACTGCGCGAGCATCATCAATTTATCTTCAGCGGTCGGCCATGTGGGGTATCCTCTGCAAAGCGCTTACGCGGCCTCGAAGCACGCGATTCTGGGCTTCACCAAAAGCCTGGCCAACGAATATTTCCGCGACAACATCCGGGTTCACGCGATTTGTCCCGGCGGCGTGTATACCGACATGGTGAAAATCGCGCGCCCCGATCTGTCTGCCGAAGGGATGATCATGCCCGAGGAAATCGCCGAAATCGTCTACTTTTTCCTCTCCAACCGCGGCAACGGCGTCGTCGACGAAATCATCGTCCACCGCGTCAACAAAGAGCCGTTCCTGATATAAATTACTGTAACGCGGACCCCGAGCGCACCTGGCTGCAGGAGTAGGCGTGACAGCGCGGGGTCCCCGGCACCATCTTGCGCGACTCCTCCAATTCGGCGATCGCGGCGCAGCTTCCGGCCAGGTATTCGTCGATCCGCACGGCGGTTTCTTCGATCCGCCCGGCCAGGCCGTCCAGGCGGGTCGAAACCACCTCCCAGCCCAGGGGTCTGTTGCGCCGCATCCACTCGCGCCGGAAGGAGTCGCGCAGCTGCTTCATCTGCGCCGTCAACGCCGGAACCGCCTGAGCGGCCAACGCCTCCAGCGCCCGGCGGTCGCCCTGAAAATAGGCCTGCTCCAGATCGCGGCGGAAGCGCAATTTGGCGGCAATCGTCCGCGCCAGAATCCTGCCGTGGCGCACCGTGTCGGTGATCCCGGCTTCCGGCCAGGCGGCCAGCCGGTCAAAGACCGCCAGCGCCTGGTTCAGCCAGTCCGATTCCACCAGCCCGGCGTCGGTATAGGCAATCCCCAGCAGCGGATCGTCCCACAAAAAGATATGTCCGGCAAGGTGTTCTTCGACCTCTTTGACGATCTCGCCCCGGCCGGGATATTCGAGATCCGAAAACGCCACGCAGGCGGCGTAGCTTTCTCCGGCAATCGCCTCCATGCGCGCCGACACCGCGCCCGAATCGGCGTCGGGGTCTTCGTTCCAGCTCAAATCCGCCGCGTAGGCCAATCCGGCCATCACCGAATCGTATTCGCAATAGGCGCCGTCGTCGCCCCACATGGTGAAAAAGACATGTTCCAGCCTGGCTTTGCGCGCCGCCGCCAGCATCGGACGCACCGTGGCGGAGGTCAGCCGGTGGTCGTACCAGAAACGCGACCAGCTCCAGACGGCCGAGCCCAGCAGCGGCTCCTTGCCCAGATCGCGGTGCCGCCGAATCCAGTCGCTGTAGAATTCTTCCTCAAAATGATAATAATCCCAGTAGACCAGATCGACGCCCCCCGGAATCATTTTTTTGACCTCTTCCGGGATCACCGTCGATTTGGCGTAATAATCCTGCGCCGGGTTGCCGAGCCGGAAGTACATATCCGACCAGATCATCGGCTTGAGGCCGTGCCGCGAACAGATCTCCACCACCCTGGCCAAATGCCGGTTGAAGAGCGCGAAACCCGATTCGTACCCGTATTTGTCGAGAAATCTCCCGCGCCCGAGATCGTGGGTTTCGTCCATGCCGATATGCAGGGTGCGGCTGGAGAAGCAGCGGGCGCAGACCGTCACCATCTTTTCGATCAACGCATAGACCTCCGGGTTGTCCACCTCCAGGACACTGCCGGTGTCGCGCACCCGGCCGAAGGCCGCCCAGCGCAGAATCTGCTCCAGATGCCCCAGGGTCTGAATGCAGCCGATCAATTCGATTCCCAGCTGGGCGGCATAGGCGTCGAGCTCCCGCAGCTCCGCTTCGCTGTAGGCGCCGCGCATATAGCCGAAATAAGGCTCGTCCGGCAGCAGATAGGTGTCTTCCGTATACAGCATCGCCCGGCTGTACCCCAGGAGCGCCAGCTGGCGCAGCCACTTTTTGACGTACTCCGGCGTCATCACGGCGTTGCGCGAGCAATCCAGCATAATCCCGAGCGTCTGAAACTCCGTGTGATTGTCGGCCTCCAATCCGGCCAGCGCCGTTCCGACGCCGCGGGCGGCGCCGGCGGTATCGGAATATTCAATATCGATGACGCCGCCCGCGGCCTTGACCCGGGAGGTCCCCGGCGTCCGGCAGCCGGTAAAGCGCAAGGTCGTCCGGGCATCGCCTTTTTCCGTGGTCAGCGGGTAGGCTTCGCCCAGCGCGGCAAGCAGATCATGCAATTCGGACGGAACCGTTTCGGGGTTCCAATACAAGGCGCGGGTCATCATCATTGTTTTTCCAATTTCATTTTCAATCACAACATAACTCACAATACTGTAACTTGTATTTTTTGCAAGCTTCAAGTGTCATGACCCTATCGTTTTTCCAGCAGAAAAACGATGGTTTCTCCGGGACTCATGGAGAATGTCCCGCCGGCCTGGACGTACTCCTGCGGCAATGCGCCGAGCAACTGCCGCAAACGGGTTCCCGCCGGAATACGCAGCTCTTTGACGCCGCCGGTTTTGGCGTGAATGGTCAGCGTGTCGTTGCCGATATGCAACGGGTCGCCGGTTTCGGACCATAGGTGTACCGGAATCTGGCGCGCCAGACTCCGCAGCAGCCCGGGGGAAGGATTCGGCAGCATGCAGAACCATTCGATCCGGCCGTCCGCCATGCGGCGTTCGAGCATCGCCGGGCGTTCGGGCGCTTGCAGATCCCACGCGATCACCCGGTCGCCGGCGGCGGGAACCGGTTCGATCCACGGCGACGTCGGATAATTGAGCCGTTCGACCGCGCCGCCGTACTCCGCAATCATCTGCATCGCGCCAGGGCGCGCCGGCCCGGCGTCCACTTTCACCTCCCAGCCGAAATTCCGCAGCACATTGTCCGGCGAAATGACGGCCGCGGCCGGGTCGATGATGCCGGGGGCGTAAATCCACAGCACCGAAGCCTTTTCCCGCTCGAAGCGCTCCCGGAGCCGTTCCGCGTCCGCCCGGGAGATGCTCAACAGATTGGAGACGATATAGAAGCGGTGCGGTTCCGGCGCCGCGCCGGAGAGCAGATCCGAGACGTCGAGCTGGCGGAAAGCGAACCCGGCTTCGTTGATCCGCGCCCCGACTTCGCCGATCAGGCCGCGGTGAAGCGCGTCATGCAAATTGGTCTTGGTATACAGGGTGCTTTTTTCGTCGGTGATCCAGGCCGCGTCGCAGGGAGTCAGGCCCTGCGTGTCGCGCGGCAGCGACTGGTACGCCGCGATCTGGCGGCGGATGGCGTCGAGCATCACCGGCTCCTGAAACCAGACGCCGGTCATATCGTACCAGTGCCCGCCCGCCCCGAGCGCCAGCGCCATCCCGAAATCGCGATTCAACACTTCGATGCTGTCGCGCACGGTCCGCACTTCGGCGCAGGCCAGATCCGGCGAATTGGAGCTGAAGGTCCGGTTGTCGAATTCCAGGTTCAAGGTTTTGCCGTGCGCCGACACCGAACCGGCGGCCTGCATGACATGGTTGGCCATGCCGGGACGACGATAGGGGTATTCCGTCGGCGCGCTGAAAAAATCGATCGCGTCGGATTTCAGGACCGCCGCCATGTCCATGTGGCCGGAATTCTGCAGCAGGTGAAACATGTGACTGAACATATTGATATAACCGTAATACGATCCGGTCAGCCAGCCGCCGTCGCTCGCCTCTTTGACGGCGCGGGCAAAACCTTCCACGGTGGAGCTCATCACTTCGGCGGTAAACAACCGGTGATCGACGATTCCCATATCCTGCGCCGGGTCCAGCAGCGTCCCCACCCGGTCCATATAGCGCTGCCACGGCAACGGCGGCAGCGCCGTCGCCAGCGTGACGTCCGGCTGATTCCAGGCGCGCCGCAGGGCCTCGTCGGTCGCGTATTTGGCGCCGAGCCATTCGCGGTAGCGGCGCAGCGCGGCGGCTCCGAAGCCGTCATAATCCTGCCAGATGCCGCTCTGCCGCGAATTGACCCACCATTCGGCTCCCGGCCCGGCGTCGGTGAAAAAGGTGACGATCCGGTCGGAATACGAGCTCTGCCGGATATGGTCGGCAAAGGCCCGGATGCCGCCGCAGACGTCGTCGCGCCACCTGGCGGAAAACAACGACTGGCGTTCTTCGCGCGAATAGACGACCGGGAGCGCCGGATCGCTGTAGCGGACGCACTCATCGGGGTTGGCCAGGCACCACCACTCGGGCGCGTCGGCAAACAGCATAATGCCGATATAGGCGCCGGGGCAGTGCGCGGCGACCATTTCCAGCACCTTATCGGCCTTTTCAAAGTCATAGGCCCCCTCGCCGGTCCAGAAATCGCGCAGCGACAGCCCGACGCGGATCATTCTGCTGCCGGAGGCCGCGGCAGTACGGATTTGATTGACGCGCTCGATCAGGTCGAGGCCCGGCGGCATATAGAAGAAAAACGGCGCGATGTATTCGCCGTCCACCTTCACAAACGGGCGCGTCCCCGGATTGACGATTTCGGCATGGGCCAGTTTGCCGGAGCCGCCGATCCCGGCTGGCACCTTCACTTCCAGCTGCCAGCCGCGGTCGAAGGCCAGCGCCGAATCGTCGACCGCAACCGACATGCACCTGGATCTCAGACCGGCAAAGGCTTCGTTGCCGGCCCGGAACTCCACGGTGAACGGCGTATTGAGCGGCCATTCCGACGAGTCGGGCGAAACCGAGAACTCCACGCTGCTGCGCTCGGGAAGTCCCTCCGCCGACTCCAGGCGTCCCGCCACCGAATGCACTTCGGTCAACAGCGGCCGCGTCAACCGCAATTGCTGCCGGACGCCCCACCCGCCGCCGGCATGGAACACTTCTCCGCCGTCGACCGTTTGCAGTTCCGTCCTGAGCCCCGGGAAACGGTATGGGATCTGATCTCCCCAGGGCATCTGCGGCGGCACGCCCAACACGCTGACCGATTCGGTGATTGCTTCCGGCGCCGGCGGCGCGGCGCCGCCGCGTTCCAGCTTCGTCCACTGGCCGTCGCTGACCACCCAATTTTCCCGCCCGTCTCCGGAGATGTAACACAGCTCCGCAATCAACCCTCCCCATACCGCGTCATTGACGACGCGAATGCTGATCACATTGCGGCCGGGACGCAAGAGCCCGGCGACATCGGCCAGCCCGGGCCTGACCCAGTCGGAGGTTTCCAGGTCGGCCGCCGCCCCGTTGATCCATACTTTGCAGCCGTCGTCCGCTCCGACCATCAGCTTGGCCTGGAGCGGCAGCTCTTCCAGATCGAATTCGCGCTGAAACCACACCGGGCCGAACGGCTCCATGCCCGTGGAGGCCCAGATCCAGCTGCCGCGAAACCATTGGGACCGTTTCACCAGCGGGGGAATCTCCACGACCTCCAGCAGCGGCGCCGTCGCCTCCGGCACATCGAGAACGCCGTATACCGTGAGCGCCGGGACTTCAAACCGTTCCTGATCGGCGAGCGCGATTTTGCCGATCGGCCGCTTTGCGGTATCCAGGAACTCCAGCGTGGAATCTCCCGTGAGTCCGCTGACGGAGACGATGCCGCGCGGCGGCAGCGTCTCCAATTGAAAAACGGCGCGCCCTCCGGCAAGCCGGCCACTCCCCTCCCGGGCATCCGGGGAAACCAGAGCCCGATCGGCGTTATCGACCAGATTGCAAACGGGAAGCGCGCGAACGGCGGCCAATTCGAGCGTCAGCGTGCCGTTGGGGGTGCAATCGTCGAGGAACGACAAGGACAGGCGGCGGATCGTGCCGCGCCAGTCGCCGAACTTGTTGACCTCGAAGCTGACCACGTGAAAGTCGCCGTCGGGATACCAGACCGCGCCGAGCCGGCCGGAGTGCTGAATCCCGTTTTCTTCGGCGATCCACTCCAGATGCAATACATTGGCGAAATCGGAGCCCTTGAGCAAAAATTCCAATTTGCCGATTTCCGAGGCTTCAAGATCGGGGTTTTCCCAGACCAGCGCGCCTCCCGGACGAATCACGGCCCGGAGCCGGTCGGGGAGAATCTCCTGCTGGAAGGTCTGATCCGGGAGGGTATGCCACTTTTGAGTCAGCTCTTCCCCTTGATGGAAAAATGCCGATACGGCAAACACGGCGTGGAGCAAGCCGATCCCGAGGCCCAGGCGCAGGGCCCGGCGGATGCGGCAAATCAGGTCATTCATGGGTTGTCTTTCCTGAAATCACGGCCCTCTTCAGAGCTCCAAACTCACTTCGGCCTTGAACGCTTCCGCGTTGGCCATCTGCTGCAGCGTACCGACGTGCCCGTCGAAATAACCGATGTTCATCCGCTTGCTGTGGCGGCAGGCCTGCGACGGCTCCACTTCCCCGGCCATCGCCATGTTGCGGTTGTCGCTGTTGTCCAGCAGGTGCGGCGTGTTGGACGGATTCCTGGCCTGGGTGAAGCGCTTCCCGGTATTGACCGCGGAATGGCCGCTGGTTTCGACGATCCCCATATAACCGAGCCAGTACGACCCGAAGGAGGGACAGGAAAAGATTTTATTCTTTTCCGCGTAGTCCTGAACGGCGTCGGCGTGGCTGCTCGGGACCGTGTTGCCGTCAAAGCCGAGATACCCGGATACGGAGTAATACCACGTATAGACACGCGTCGGATCGTAAAACACGAAAGAGCCCGGCGGCACGCTGTCGCTGTTGTCCGAAGCGTACATCTGCGTCGCGAGTTCCAGCTGCGTCAGGTTGCCGACGCCTGTGATCGCCTGCGCCGCGGCGCGCGCCTTCGACCAGGCCGGCAGCAGCATGCT
>JAVBSD010000410.1:0-2538 GCA_031547325.1 Victivallaceae bacterium
CGCAACTTGTCGTTTTCGCTCCGCCCGGGAGAGACGGCCGCGCTGTTCGGCGCCTCCGGCTGCGGCAAGACGTCGCTGGTCAACCTCCTGCTCCGGCTCTACTCCCCGGCGCGGGGGGAGATCCTGATCGACGGCGTGCCGATCGGCGAATACAACCTGCGGAAACTGCGCCGCCGAATCGGCTATATCGGACAGAATTCGGAATTTCTGCGCGGCACGCTGGCCGAAAACCTGAGCTGGGGAGACGAAAACATCACGCCCGAGGAGGTGTGCGCGGCGCTCGCCCGGGTGGGGCTGGACGCCACGCTGCGGCCGGAGTGCGAGGTGCTCGAAGGCGCTTCGAACTTCTCCGGCGGGGAACGGCTCCGGCTGGCGCTGGCCCGGGAATTGCTGCGCGACAGCGACATCGTGATCCTCGACGAAGCCACCGCCAACCTCGATCCGGAAAATGAGCGGATGATTTTCCGGATGATCCGGCGCGAATTCCAATCGCGGACGGTGATCCTGATCTCCCACCGGACCCGGGTCCTCGAATACGCCGACCGGACCATCGAGGTCCCATGGGAAACCCGCCGGGGCTGAGTGGCAATATTCTCTTTCGATGCTATACTATGCAGATCGTCAAAGGAGAAAGCACTGGTTTTATGGAATCCAATCGGCAAAACGAAAAGTTCCGGATCGAAAAAGATTTCCTCGGCGCCAGAGAGGTGCCGGCGGATGCCTATTATGGAGTTCACGCGCTGCGCGGCCGGGAGAACTTTCCGGTCACGGGGGACAAGATTCACCCGGGCATGATCGCCGCCATCGGCATGGTCAAAAAAGCCGCCGCCCTGGCCAACTGCGAAGCGGGACTCCTGGAGCCCGAAATCGCGGCGGCCATGGCCGCCGCGGCCGAAGAAATGATCGCCGGCAAATTCGATGGCCAGTTCATCGTCGACCCCATCCAGGGCGGCGCCGGGACTTCGCTGAACATGAACGCCAATGAGATCATCGCCAACCGCGCCCTGGAGCTGACGGGACGCTCCAAGGGCGACTACGCGCGCATTTCCCCCAACAACCACGCCAACATGGGACAATCCACCAACGACGTCTGCCCCACCGCCATCCATATCGCGGTGCTGCGGGAGCTGACGGCGCTGCTGGAGGAGATGACGCGGCTGCATCAAGCCTTCGCCGATTGCGCCGTCCGCTTCGACAAAATGATCAAAATGGGCCGAACCCATTTACAGGACGCCGTGCCGATCCGCCTGGGACAGGAATTCGGCGCCTACGCCCAGGTCGTCGGGAGGGATATCGGGCGCATCGGGAACTCCCGGAACGAAATGTATCCGGTGAACCTCGGCGCCACCGCCGTGGGGACCGGGCTGAACACCGCGCCCGGCTACATCGCCGCTTCGGTGAAGCACCTGGCGGAACTGTCGGGCTTCCCCCTGACGCCGGCGGAAAACCTGGTGGACGGCACCCAGAACGCAGACGGCTATGCGACGGTCTCCGCCGCGCTGAAAATCTGCATGCTCAACATGTCCAAGATCGCCAACGACCTGCGGCTGATGGCGTCGGGGCCGCGCTGCGGCCTGGCCGAGCTGTTCCTGCCCCCGCGCCAGTCCGGCAGCTCCATCATGCCCGGCAAGGTCAACCCGGTGATGGCCGAAGTCGTCAATCAGGTGGCGTTTCAGGTCGCCGGCAACGACACCGCAATCGGCATGGCGGCGGAAGCCGGACAATTCGAGCTGAACGTCATGGAGCCGGTCATCGTCTACAACCTGCTGCACAGCACCGGCATCATGCGCAATGTGTTCCGGGTGTTCCGCACCCACCTGCTGGAAGGCCTGCAAGCGAACGAGGAAGGGATGCGGACCCGGGTCGAAAACAGCGTGGGAATCATTACCGCCGCAGTGCCGCACATCGGCTATGAGGCGTCGGCGGAAATCGCCCGCCAGGCCGTGCAAACGGGCCGCCCGGTCCGCGAGCTGCTTTCCGAATCGGGCTTACTGAGCGAAAAAGAACTCGCGGCGATCCTCGATCCCCGCGAAATGACCGAGCCCGGCATCGCCGGCTACGGCTTGCTGAAAAAAAGCTAAAATTCGACCAGACCGGCTTCGGCGAGGACATTCAATCCCAGGTGGCAGGAGATGCGCCAGGCGTACTTCAGCGCTTCAAACAGCGCCAGCAAGGGGTCGGCGCCGGCCGGCGCGCCCAAAAAAGCTCCCGCCAGCACTTCGGGGACCGGCATGTCGCGGAAGGCTTCGAGCAGGTTTTCGTCGGCGTAAACCGGCGCCAAACCGTCGAACATGCCGTCGAGCCTGACCTCGAAGGGCTTGCCGGCGCACCACAGCGTCACCGCTTCCGCCGCCCGGGCGTAGACGAAGTTGAACAGACTCGAAACCTCGTCGAGCGAAAGTTCGCTTTCGCCGGTCCCGCCCAAGCGGCGCGGCACCTCGCGCAGCATGGCGATGAACAGCGCCTTTTCATTTTCGGCCAGCTCCGGCACCGTCAGCAGCTCGCCGTCGAGCCAGCCGTGCCGCCGCGCCGCGTCGA
>JAVBSD010000157.1:0-3562 GCA_031547325.1 Victivallaceae bacterium
GCGACGCCGAGCTGGCCGGGGAAGACATCGCCTTGTGGTGCGGCATCATCGCAGAGCTGGCGCCGGAGACCCGGATCATGATCTGGGACGACCTGCTGCGGCCGGACCGCGACCGGGGCGAAGTGCTGCGCTATCTGCCGGAAGAGGTCATCATCTGCCCGTGGAACTACGAAGCCAAAGAGACGGACCGCCAAAGCATCGCCCGAAACCTGGAGTGGTTCGCGCTGCAAAACCGGCGTCCCGTGTTCGGCGTATCCAGCGGTTATTACCACGAAAACGTCCTGCTGTGGAATCAGGAGCTGGCGCCGTACCGCGCCATGGCGGCGAAGCCCGGTTTGATGTTTTCGCTGTGGGGCGATTCGGCGGCGCAATGGCGGGTCGTCGCGGTCGCCGCCGACCTGATGTGGTCGCACGCCCGGCCGTCGGCGGGGGAGATGTCGCGGATCGTCGCGGCGGACTACCGGCTGAACGGCGCGCTGGGCTGGTGCGCGCAATTGGAGTTCGAGTTCCAGCAAGAGGCGGTCGCCGCGGCCCAAGCGCGCGACGACGACGAAGTGCGCCGCATCCTGGACAATATCGCGGCTCCGGTGCTGGCCGACCGGCTGGAAGCCTTCCGCGACCGCGACAATCCGTTTCCCGAAGCCATCGTTTCGCAGCCGCGCCGGCTGGATCAACAACGCCGCAAATATCAGGACAATCAACATGCCGAACTTTGACCGTCACCGTCCGCTGCCCTTTTACTTCATCACCGACGCCGGCCCGGAGGCGACCTCCGACGCGGGCATCCGGCGCAGCCTCGACCAGCTCGCCGAGCTCGGCTTCGGCGGCGGAGTCGTCTTCAACAAACCGCCGGGCGGGTTCACCCAGGAGGAATACCTGGGGCCGGCCTGGTTCGACTTCCTGCGCCGCTTCGGCGAATACGCCCGCAAGAAACACCTGCGTTTCCTGATCAACGACGGCTTCAACTTCCCGCCGGGAAGCGCCGGCGGCCGGATAAAAGAACCGGCGCAGCGCTACCTGGTCCTGGACGAGGCGGGCGAGGTGGCGGAACGCGTCGCCGACTGGGGCGCGCCGGCCTTTGAGGAAGAAGAGAGCTCACGACGCTTCATCGAACTGGTCTATGAAACGCATCGCCGCGAATTGCGCGACCTGATCAACGAACCCTACTTCGGCTTCTTTTCCGATGCGGACTGCCGCCGGGTCCCCCACGGGCGCTTCGACGCGCTCGGACAACGCACTTACTATCCCTGGTCGCGGCACTTCGCCGAAATCTTCCGCGAACGTTACGGCTATGACCTCAAACCCCGCCTCAAAGCGGTCATGCTGCGGCACGATTCGGAAGCGGCCGCCGACTACTGGCAGCTGGCCGGAGAACTCTACCAGAACTGGTTCCGCCGCAACTTCGAATGGTGCCGGCAACACGGTCTGGAATATTACTTTCACTCCTCCGACGCCGGGCCGCTGCACCAGGACTGGTATCCGCGCTCCTCGATCTTCACCGAGGGCGATTATTTCTACCAGGCGCAATTCGCCACCCTGCCGGGGACCGACCATGAAATGCCCGACCTGGACAGCTGCGGCGCCTGCCGCTCGGAAGCGCTGACCATCCCGCATTGGTACTGGGGCAGCCGCGCCCCGGAACCGGGCAAAGGCGAACGCCACCGGCTGGTCCGGGGGGACACCCGGGCCAAATTCGCCTCCTCCGCGGCCTTTCTGTACCGTAAGCCGGGCGCCATGTGCGAACTCTTCGCCGGGACCTCGTGGGGGTGTTCGCCGGCGATCCTGCGGGACATCGCGGCCTGGCAGATCATGCAGGGCGTCACCTTCCTGGTCCCCCACGCCTATCACCACCGCCTGTGCGGCCTGACCAAATTCTTCGCCCCGCCCTCTTTTGCGCCGCACCACCCGTGGAGCCCGGCGCAGCGGATGGTCAACGACCGCTTCGCCGAATGGTGCGCCGTCGCCTCGGAGGGCGAACTGCTGGCTCCGGTCGCGGTCCTGGCTCCCACCGCCGGAATGTGGCGCGACCGGATCGACGCCGACCGCTTCAACATGGTCTGCGAAGCCATGAACCGCCGGCCGCACGGCTACGTCATCGCGCCGCCGGAAATGGTCTTCTCCGGGCAACGCCGCTTCGAAGTCGTCATCAACTGCGGCCTGGAGCTCGACGAAGCCTTTTTCCGGGAAGCGGAACAACGGCAGGTGCGCATCCTGGAGGCCGAAGAGGCCGGCTCCCTGCCCGATCCGCCGGAATGCGCCTGGCGCGGCACCGGACGACCCCATTTCATGCGGCGGCGCTCCGAAGCCGGCGACATCCTGCTGCTGGCGAACATCGAGGACGACCTCCGCATCCACGGCGAACTGCAATGGCTCGGCTCGACCTACCCGGTGGAGCTCGAACCCGGCGACATCGCCTACTGGAAGCCGGGCAAAAACTCCTTTGCCGCGCCCGCCGCCGAATGCCTCCGGGAAACGCTTCCCGACCGGGTCGAGGTGGAGTGGCCGGCCCCCAACCTGATTCCGTTGTTCCGCTGGGAACGATCGGACGGCGAAGCCGCCGGCGTGGATTCCGACGCGCCGGTCCTGAATTTCGTTTACCGCTGCCGCGAAGAGGTCGACGCTCCGGTCCTGCTGGTCCCCGCGGCCGTCGCGGCAGGGATCGCGGAGGTGAGCTGGGACGGGAAACGGCTGGAATCCCGCGCCGCCGGCCGGGTTTTCGACGACGATTACCTCGAATATCAACTCCCGAACGGGGGAGCCGCCGGGCCGCACGAAATTCGAATCGTCCGCCTGGAACCGGCGGCGATGGCGCCGGAACACCTCTGGTACCTCCGCGGCGACTTCGACGTCGACATCGGGGTCGCCGGCCCGCCCTCGGGCAACGGCTGGATTCGTTTCCTGTACGAAGTGCGGATTCCCCGCTACGCGGAAATCACCCTGTCGCGCCGGCGGCGGCGACTCTCCACCCGGATCGGCTGGGCGGAACAGGGACAGCCCTTTTACAGCGGAGGAGCCGTCTACCGGTGCGAGGTCGAACTCTCCGCCCCGGCCACGCTGGTCATTCCCGCGATCGGCGGCGTCGCCGCGCTGGCGGTCGACGGCGCGGAGCCGGAGCTGCGCTGTTGGAGTCCCTGGCGCTGGCGGCTTCCGGCGGGAGCGGCCCGGCTGCGGCTGACCGTAGGGAATACGCTGGCCAACCAGCTCGACGGCCGGCGGGCCGCATCGGGAATCCTCTCCGGATGGCATCTGGAATTCAGATGAAGCGGATGCGGACGTCTTTCAGATAACGGTCGCGCAGGACCGCGCCGAGGCGGTTGATGATGTTGCGGCGCAACTCCAGGTCGACCGGCAGATTGGGGTCCTGGTGCGCTTCGTTGACCCGGGTGCCGACCAGAAAGTCGATGATGTCGTTGCCGCGCATCATCCGGGCCAGCTTGCCGGCGGGGTCGGCGTGGGAGAGCTCGCCCTCTTCGAGATAACGCGCGGCGCGGGTCAGGGTGAAAATGCCTTCGGTGACCAGATCGACGCCCTCCATCTTCGACTCGGGCGGCAGGTCGCCGGA